>NZ_JAFMTB010000007.1 GCF_017916475.1 Patulibacter sp. SYSU D01012 | reverse complement strand
GCGGTGTCTGTTTCCTGAATGTTGACCGGACCTGGTCGTGCATGCCTGCATCGTTTTCGGTGTGGGTGTTTGTCGTGTGCTGTTGCGTTTTGAGAGACCGGGCACCTTTGTGGGTGCTTGTCCCTCGGCGGCCTTTGAAAACTACACAGCGATTTTTTCCCGTGACGAGATCCAACGCTCGTTGCGGGATCGGGTATCACACCGGCAATGCTCGTTTGGGTGTTGTCGGGATCACCGTCAAGATAGTAAGGGCACACGGTGGATGCCTTGGCACCTGGAGCCGATGAAGGACGTGGACGACTGCGATAAGCCACGGTGAGGCGTTGAACAGCCTTTGACCCGTGGATTTCCGAATGGGGAAACCCAGCGCTGGTAATTCGGCGTTACTCCCGCTTGAACACATAGGGCGGGTAGAGGTAAGCGGGGGAAGTGAAACATCTCAGTACCCCGAGGAGAGGAAATCAACCGAGACTCCCTGAGTAGTGGCGAGCGAAAAGGGATCAGCCTAAACCGAGCACGTGTAAGTGGCTACGCGTTGCGTGTTCGGGGTTGTAGGGCAGCGTTGTCAGTCGTGGCCGGCTGGCCAGGAGTTACAAAGTTTCATGGTAGGCGAAGCGCGTGGAACCGCGCACCGTAGAGGGCAAACGTCCCGTAGCCGAAACCATGGAGCCTCCTGTCGTTGTTCCTGAGTAGGTCCGCGCCCGTGAAACGCGGACTGAAGCTAGGGGGACCACCCTCTAAGGCTAAGTACTTCCAGGTGACCGATAGCGGACTAGTACCGTGAGGGAAAGGTGAAAAGAACCCCGGAAGGGGAGTGAAATAGAACCTGAAACTGTGTGCCTACAAGAGGTCGGAGCGGTTCTTTGAACTGTGACGGCGTGCTTTTTGCATAACGAGCCAGCGAGTTGCTCGTATGCGGCGAGGTTAAGCGATGAGCGGAGCCGTAGCGAAAGCGAGTCCGAATAGGGCG
>NZ_JAFMTB010000005.1 GCF_017916475.1 Patulibacter sp. SYSU D01012 | reverse complement strand
GCCTCTGAAAACTACACAGCGGGTACCACAAAAACCGTCAAGCCCTCGGACCATTAGTACCGGTCTCCTACAGGCATCACTGCCCTTCCAGATCCGGCCTATCAACCTGGTGGTCTACCAGGGTCCTTACTCCCTCAAAGGGGATGGGAGAGTTCATCTCGAGGCCGGCTTCCCGCTTAGATGCTTTCAGCGGTTATCCGATCCGAACGTAGCTAATCTGCAATGCCCTTGGCAGAACAACAGATACACCAGAGGTCCGTTCACCCCGGTCCTCTCGTACTAGGGGCAAATCCTCTCAACTCTCCAACGCCCATGGCAGATAGGGACCGAACTGTCTCACGACGTTCTGAACCCAGCTCGCGTGCCGCTTTAATGGGCGAACAGCCCAACCCTTGGGACCTACTACAGCCCCAGGATGCGACGAGCCGACATCGAGGTGCCAAACCGAGCCGTCGATGTGGACTCTTGGGCTCGATAAGCCTGTTATCCCCGGAGTACCTTTTATCCGTTGAGCGACGGCACTTCCACTTGTAACCGCCGGATCACTAAGACCTACTTTCGTACCTGCTCGACCTGTATGTCTCGCAGTCAAGCTCCCTTACTGCCTTTGCACTCTACGCACGGTTTCCAACCGTACTGAGGGAACCTTTGTACGCCTCCGTTACATTTTAGGAGGCGACCGCCCCAGTCAAACTACCCGCCTGGCACTGTTCCCGACCCGGATTCACGGCGTCAGGTTAGAAGTCCAATACATCAAGGGTGGTATCTCAAAGTTGGCTCCACACCGGCCGCAGCCGATGCTTCGTAGCCTCCCACCTATTCTGAGCGAAATGCATCGAACCCCAATACCAAGTTGTAGTAAAGGTTCACGGGGTCTTTCCGTCTAGCCACGGGTACTCGGCATCTTCACCGAGACTGAAATTTCACCGAGCCCCTCGTTGAGACAGCGTTCAAGTCGTTACGCCATTCGTGCAGGTCGGAACTTACCCGACAAGGAATTTCGCTACCTTAGGACCGTTATAGTTACGGCCGCCGTTTACCGGGGCTTAGTTTCGCTGCTTCGGCTTGCGCCTAACAACTCCACGTAACCTTCCGGCACCGGGCAGGCGTCAGCCCCTATACGTCGTCTTACGACTTTGCAGAGACCTGTGTTTTTGGTAAACAGTCGCTTGAACCTATTCACTGCGGCCCCCTCGCGCTCCACCCGAAAGGGCTTCACGCTACCGGGGCGCTCCTTCTCCCGAAGTTACGGAGCAATTTTGCCGAGTTCCTTAACGAGGGTTATCTCGATCACCTTAGTATTCTCTACTTTCCCACCTGTGTCGGTTTTGGTACGGGCGCGCGCAACCTCCCTAGAGGCTTTTCTTGGAGCCATGGCGTCAGGGACTCGCCGGCGCGAACGCCAGCTGCCATCGTGCCTCAGGTTATGCAGGTCCGGATTTGCCTAGACCCACCCCTACGCAACTTGGTGCAGGAACAACCATCGCCTGCTACCCCTAGCCTCACTCGTCCCCCCATCAGTCAAACGGGTGCGACGCGGTACAGGAATATCAACCTGTTATCCATCGACTACGCCTTTCGGCCTCGCCTTAGGTCCCGACTAACCCTGAGCCGACGAACGTTGCTCAGGAATCCTTAGGAAATCGGTGGAAGAGATTCTCACTCTTCTTTCGTTACTTATGCCAGCATTCTCACTTCCCGAGCCTCCACGGCTGGCTTCCGCCGCCGCTTCAATGGCACGGGAACGCTCTCCTACCGCTCACGCAAACGCGCAAGCCCGCGGCTTCGGTGGCATGCTTGAGCCCCGTTGAATTGTCCGCGCCCGAACACTAGACCAGTGAGCTGTTACGCATTCTTTTAAGGATGGCTGCTTCTAAGCCAACCTCCTGGTTGTCTATGCACTCGGACATCGTTACCCACTTAGCATGCACTTAGGGACCTTAGCCGGCGATCTGGGCTGTTTCCCTTTTGACGCTGAAGTTTATCCCCCAGCAACTGACTCCCCGGGTCGACGTATCGGTCTTCGGAGTTTGCCTGGTTTCGGTAACCTGGTAGGGCCCCTAGACCAAACAGTAGCTCTACAGCCGACACGCAATAAACCGGAGGCTATACCTAAATATATTTCGGAGAGAACCAGATATCACTGAGTTTGATTAGCCTTTCACTCCGACCCACAGGTCATCCCCGCAAATTTCACCTTACGTGGGTTCGGTCCTCCACGAGGTCTTACCCCCGCTTCAACCTGCCCATGGGTAGCTCACTCAGTTTCGGGTCTGCCGCATACGACTAAA
>NZ_JAFMTB010000003.1:0-97910 GCF_017916475.1 Patulibacter sp. SYSU D01012 | reverse complement strand
CCGGATGGCGGACCTCATCCGGAACACGCCACCGCCCCGCGACCCGTTCCGCCTCAGGGCCGGATAGCGGACCTCATCCGGAACACGCCACCGCCCCGCGACCCGTTCCGCCGACCGACGCCCCCCCCCGATTCCCCCGCTCCCCGCCGGGTAGGGGCGCCCCATGAAGATCGGCTACTTCCTGTCCTCCGAGGAGTACGGCCCGCAGGAGCTGCTCGACCAGGCGCGGATGGCGCGCGAGGCCGGCTTCAGCGGCCTGTGGATCAGCGACCACTACCACCCGTGGAACGACGTCCAGGGCGAGTCGGCGTTCGTCTGGTCGATCATCGGCGCGCTGTCGCAGACCGTCCCCGGCATGCCGATCACGACGGGCGTGACCGCGCCGACGGTGCGCATCCACCCGGCGATCCTGGCCCAGGCGGTGGCGACGACGGCGGTGCTGACGGGCGGCGCGTTCCGCTTCGGCGTCGGCACCGGCGAGGCGCTGAACGAGCACGTCCTCGGCGACGCGTGGCCCGAGGCCGACGTGCGCCTGGAGATGCTCGAGGAGGCCGTCGAGCTGATGCGCGAGCTGTGGACCGGCAAGCAGGTCAGCCACTACGGCACGCACTACGCGGTCGAGAACGCGCGGATCTACACGCTGCCCGAGAAGACGCCCGAGGTGTACGTCTCGGCGTTCGGGCCCAAGGCGGCGGGCGTCGCGGCGCGGATCGGCGACGGGTTCTGCACCGTCGGTCCCGAGAAGGAGCTGATCCAGAAGTTCCGCGCGGGCGCGAAGGACGGCGCGGTCGTCCAGGCCGGCCTGAAGGTGCGCTACTCGTCCGACGCGGCCGAGGCGCGGGCGACCGCCCACCGGCTGTGGCCGAACGACGCGCTCCCCGGCGAGCTGGCGCAGATCCTGCCCACCCCGGCGCACTTCGAGCAGGCCGCCGAGCTGGTGACGGAGGAGCAGGTCGCCGAGACGATCGCCTGCGGGCCGGACATCGACCTGCACCTGGAGCGGATCCAGGCCTACGCGGACGCGGGCGTCGACGAGCTGTACGTGCAGCAGGTCGGCGGCGGCCACGAGGAGTTCTTCGCCGCCTACCGCGAGCACGTCCTGCCGACGTACCACTGAGCCGGGCGGACGCCCGCGACCCGCCGAGCGGGTCGGGCCGCCGCGGCGGCCCGACCCGCGGCGGGACACCCGCCGCGCCGTGGGAGACCCGCCGCGCGGGCCCGGCCGCGGCGGAGCGCGCCGCCCGCCCCGCGCCGCTCAGCGCAGCGCGGCCAGGCGGCGGCGCGCGCGGCGCCGCAGCGACGCCCGGCGCCGCGCCGCGGCACGGTCGGCGGCGTCGCCGACCGGCGACGGCGGCGACGCCAGCCGCCCGGCGTTGAAGTCGTCCACCAGCGCGGCGACGGTGTCCTGCGAGCACGCCTTGTTCGTGCCGATGAAGCCCGAAGGCCCGCGCTTGATCCAGCCCACGACGTACGTGCCGGGCGCGGCGTCTCCCGTCTCGGGCACGAGCACGCGGCCGTCGGCGTTGGGCACCGTGCCCGTCGCGGCGTCGTACGGCAGGCCGGCCACCGGAAGGCCGCGGTAGCCGATTGAGCTGATCACCAGCCCGGCGTCCAGGCGCTCGCCCGCCCCCGGGTCGTCCGGCTCGGCACCCGTCCGCCGCAGCTCCACGGCCGCGGCCGCGCCGTCGCCCGCGATCGCCGTCGGCGTCAGGCCGAAGCGCAGGGTGATCCGCCGCCGCGCGCCCGCCGGCGGGCGCAGGCCGGCCAGCAGCTCGAGCTTCGCGTCGCCGCCGGTCTCGGCCGGCAGCTCGCCCGCCCCCACGCCCAGCGCGACGCCCGGCGTGGCGCTCAGGCCGACGAGCTCGGGCAGCGTGAAGGCCGCGTGCTCGGCGCCGCGCCGGCCGACGACGACGACCTCCTCGATCGCGCTCCGCCGCAGCGCCCGCAGCGCGTGCGGGGCGATCTCGCTGTCCGCGAGGCTGTCGGGGTCCGCCGTGAGGATGCGGGCGACGTCCAGGGCGACGTTGCCGTTGCCGATGACCACCGCCCGCCGCGACGTCAGGTCGACGGCGCGATCGACGTGGTCGGGGTGGCCGTTGTACCAGCCGACGAGCTCGGTGGCCGACAGCACGCCGGCCTGGTCGGCGCCGGGGATCGTCAGCCGCCGGTCCGCGGCCGCGCCCACGGCGTAGATCACGGCGTGGTGGCGCTCCAGCAGCTCGGCGTGCGTGACGTCCTTGCCGACCTCGACGCCCGTGTGCATCGTCAGGCCGCGGTGCGCGCGGACCAGGTCGAAGTGACGCGACACGCGCCGGGTGCGGCGGTGGTCCGGCGCCACGCCCGTGCGCACCAGGCCGTACGGCGTGGGCAGCCGCTCGTACACCGAGACGTGGGCGCCGGGGATCGTCAGGACCTCCTCGGCCGCGTACATCGCCGCGGGGCCGGACCCGACGATCGCCACGCGCAGCGGCTCGCGGTCGCGCACCGTCAGCGGCGGGCGGACGGGCGCCAGCTTCGCCCGCTCGCGCGGCTCGCGGTGGTACGCCGCGTTGATCAGCTCGAACGCCCGCTCGTCGGCCGTCAGCTCGGAGTGCGGCTTGATCGCGTCGACGGGGCACGCCGACGTGCACGCGCCGCAGTCCACGCACGTCGTCGGGTCGACGTGGAGCATCTCGGCCAGCTCGAACGCGGGGTCGTCCGGCGTGGGCTGGATGCAGTTGACGGGGCAGGCGTAGACGCACGACCCGTCGCCGACGCAGGACTGCGTGACGACGTGCGGCATCAGGACACCAGGGTCGCGCGGCGGTCGGGCTCGCCGCGGTAGCGGGAGGGCTCGCCGTCGATGCCCAGGCGCCGCCACACGCGGCGGGCCAGCGGCGTCATCAGGCCGATCTCGGTCGCCAGGGCGCGCATGTCGCCGAAGTACGACGCCATGATCCGCTTGGAGTGCGGGCTGTCCCAGAACGCCTCGCGGAAGACGTCGTCCGGGATCCCGAAGCGCCGCTGGACCGACCGCGGCATCGTCATGATCTCGCCGGCCAGCGACCGCATGATCACGGGGAACGCGACGGAGAGGATCGCCTTCTGCCGGCGCTTCAGCTGCGGCACGTACAGGCGCAGGAACTCGTCCGCGAACGAGATGTGGCGCGCCTCCTCGGCGATGTGGATCTCCATCGCGCGCAGGACGGCGGGCGGCAGGGCGATCTTCTCGCGCAGGATCGACTTCTGGAAGTGGTCGATCGGCTCCTCGCCGGCGAGGATGCCGATCATCAGCACCACGGGGAAGTAGCCGCCCAGGTAGCCGAGCGTCGACGACGTGGCGCGGAAGTGCGGCCGCATCCCGGGGACGTCCGCGCCGGCCCGGTTGACGAGCTCCTGGAACATCTGGATGTGGTTGCACTCCTCCGTCATCTCGTGGAGGCAGTAGCGGAACTCGGGCGAGCCGTTCGGCAGCGCCATCGCGTAGTGCATCAGTCCGCGGATGAGGATCGACTCGAACGCGCCGCCGACCTTGACCGAGTTCATCAGCCGCCAGCGGCCGATCTCGATCCGCCGCTCGAGCGGCTGCGCCTGGTACCAGGCGGTCGCGCCGAGCGGATCGACGCGCGGGTCCAGGACCCAGCGCTCGTCCTTCGGGTCCATCTGCATCTCGGGCGCGTCCCACGCGATGTCCTCGTAGGGGTCGAAGTGCACGTGCACCGACCCCTCGGACAGCGTGCGCAGCATCGCCTCGTAGGCCTCGCGCTCGCCCTGCTTCCGCGGCGCTGTGGTCGTGGTGCCCATCGTTCTCGCCTCGCTCGTCGGGGGATTCCTGCCGTGGCGTGCGCCGGGGCCGCGCGGGGTGCCGGGGCACCGGGACGGGTCGACGCTTCCTACGGCTCCGTAGTAAAGCAGAGCTACGGCGCCGTAGGAAGAGGTCGGGCGAGATGGGCGGAAACGACCAGGCGGGACGGCGCGACGCCCGTGTGCGACGCGGTGCGCCCGAGCCGTCGGAGGCCGCCGGGGCGGGGCGGCGGGGCGCCCGGGCCGGACGCCCCCGTCCCGCGGGCGCGGCCCGCGGGTACCCTGGGGCGCGTATGCCCCGCCGCTGGCGCATGCCGCTGCTGCTCCTCGGCGCCCTCCTGACCGTCGGCGTCGTCCTGCTGCCCGAGATCCTCGGGCCGGGGGTGCTCACGTGCGCGCCCGCCGTGGCGCTCGTCCTGGCGCTCGCGCTGCACCGCTACCCGGGCGAGCGGCGCCTGGTCCGCTGGCTGTCGCGCCGCCGCGGCCGCCGGCGGGTCGCCGTCGTCGTCCTCGGCCGCTCGCGGCGCGGGCACCCGCCGGCGGCGCAGGCCCGCGGCGGGCGGCTCATGGGCACGAGCATGGCGGTGCGGCCGCCGCCCGCGCACGGCTGAACGCGCCGTCCCGCTCCCCGGGACGCCCTCGTCCTCCGCGGCCGCACGGCCCCGCCGGAGGAGCCGCCCCTTCCCGGGCGCAGCCACCCCCGTGCCCGGCCCCCGCCGGGAGAGAGTCGATCCACCATGCCCCTCGTCCTCGCCAGCACCTGGCCGGCGCAGCTCGCCGTCGTCGTGCCGATCGTCGCCGCCTACGGCGCCCTGTTCCTCGTCCTCGTCCGCAACGCCCGACGCGCCCCAAGCGGCGCCCGCGTCGGCTGGACCCACGTGCTGCCGTTCGTCGCGGGCGTGCTCGCCGTGCTGGCCGCCGGCGCGCCGCCGCTGTCCCGGACCGCCGACGACACCCTGCTGGGCCACATGCTCCAGCACGTGCTGCTCGCCGACGTCGCCGGGGCGCTGCTCGTGCTCGGCCTGCGGGCGCCGCTGCTGTCCCTGGGCCTGCCGCGCCCGCTGCTGCGCGCCGTCGCGCCGGGCGGCCGGTGGGGCGGGGCGGTGCGCCGCCTGACCAGCCCGTGGCTCGCCGTCGGGCTGTTCGCGGCGATGCAGTGGACGTGGGCCGTGCCCGCGCTGCTCGAGGCGACGGCGCAGAGCTCGGCGCTGCACCTGCTCCAGCACGCGCTGCTCTTCTACTCCGGCCTGCTCCTGTGGTGGGTCGTGATCGACCCGCTGGGGCACCGGCGGCACGCGCCGGGGATCCACCGCGTCGTCCTCGTGGGCCTCTCGCGCCTGGCCACGGTCGCCGTCTGCCTGCCCCTGACCTTCCTGAACACCGAGCTGTTCCCCGACTACGCCGCGAAGGCGGTGGCCCGCGGGCAGGATCCGATCGTGCAGCAGCAGCTCGCCGGTGCGGCGATGTGCCTGCTGGAGGTCGTCGTCTTCGGGCTGGCGATCGGCGCGGTGCTGATCGACGCGCTGCGCCGCGAGGAGCGCCGGCACCGGCTGAGCGAGCGCGCCGTCCGGCACACCTGAACGGCCGCGGGGGGGGGACGGTCGCGCCCGTCCCCCCCGCCCCGGCGCTACGCGTCGCGTGCCGTCGGCGCGGGCCCCTCGCCGGGCGGCCAGACGTCCGCGTCGGGATCGCCGGCCAGCCGCCGGCGCCGCACGCGCAACCCGACCCCGAGCAGCGCGACGAGCGCCACGCCCGTCGCGGCCAGCAGCGCCACGGGCGGGCCGCCGTCCTTGCGCAGCGGGTCCACGGCGACGCGCCCGGTCCCGCGCGGACCGGCGATGTCGACGACGATCCGCTGCTGGCCGACGGTGAACGCGTCCTTCACCGGGACGATCGCCTCGTAGCCGCCGGCGATCTCCTCCACGCGCGGCCGGACCGTGCGGCCGTCGGCGGTGACGGTCGTGCGCACCCGGGCGTCGGTGATCGGCGTGTTCGTGTCGACGCTCGACAGGTAGACCGTGACGTCGATCGCGGGCGGCCGGCCCTTCTCCACGAGCGGGGCGGCCATGACCTGGGTGCGGTACGGGCCGGCGATCGCCGAGCCGAGCAGGATCCCCCCGTGCGCGCCCGCCGTCGCCGGCGCCGCGCCGGCCAGGGCGAGCGCCGCCGCGAGCGCCGCCGCCGCGCGCCTCACGCCGCCCACCCCGCCAGTCCCGGGCAGATCCGCGACGGCCGCGGCGGCACGAGGTAGTTGCCGCGCGCCGTGACGGTGATCCACTCGTTGATCCCGTTGTTGACCTGCGCGCCCACGCCGGCCTGAGCGTTCTGGGCGCGCGCGGCGTTCATCGCCTCGCGCGTGGCCTCGAAGTCCGCGATCGACCGCTGCAGCGCGACGAAGTGCACCTGCGCGGCGTCGCCGTCGGCGGAGTCGAAGTCGCGGCGGATGATCCGCGGCCGGCCGTTCCGGCGCACGGACGCCATCGACTCGCTGTGCCCCACGACGCCGTGGCGCCGGGCCACCGCGGCCAGGTCGCGCGCCGGCTCGTCGAAGCCCTCGGGGTGCCGCGCGACGTCGGCGGGCGTGCGGTCGGCGGCGAAGATCCGCCGCACGCGGCCGGCGGCGTCGACGCCGTGGTACCAGGTGTCCAGGGTCAGGTCCATCGCAGAGACGTGCATCGTCGTGCCGCCGGCCCAGGGCCCGTCGGCGATCGTGACGTCGTCCTCCGTCGCCTGGTTCTTGCGCAGCCCGGACTGGAAGCCCATGTAGAGCGGGGCATCGCGCGCGATCGGGCGGTCCGTCGGCAGCCCGACGGTCCCGCGCTGGTGCCGGCGCGGCAGCCCCGCGCCGACGAAGCCGGTGCGCCGCTGCGTCGGCCGCAGCAGCCCGGCCAGCGAGACGTCCCCCGCGCCGGGCAGCGCGCCGCCGGCGAAGAGCGCCCGCTCGATCCGGTCGAGCCGCCGCTCGTCGTCGGCGCCCAGGTGGAGGATCGCGACCGGGTCGTCCAGGCGGGGCGCCTCCGTCGGCGACAGGGCGCGCGGCGCGGGGACGGGCGACGGCACCCCCGCGCGGCGGAACCACGCCGGCCCCCAGCCGACGGTGAGCAGCACGCCGTCGGGACCGGGCGGCACCGCGCGCTCCAGGCGCCGCAGCGCCGCCTCGGCCGCCCGCGCGCGGGACGGCGTGGGGTCGGCGGCGAGCGCGCACAGGACCAGGCGCTGGAAGCGCGGCGGCAGGGCGTTGCCGGCGTCGTCGCGGCGCAGGTGCGCGTCCCACGCGTGCTGGCGGGGATCGCGGACCGCGGCCGGCGGCAGGGGCGCCGCGGCCGGGTCGTCGCCGCCGCGGGTCGCCGCGACGGCGGCCCCGGCGCCGGCGACGCCCGCGGCCGCGCCGCCGAACAGCAGCCGGCGCCGGGTGGTCCTCATCGGGCGTCGCCCTCCCAGGTGAACGGGATCTCGGCGCGGGTCGTGGCCGTCCAGCGCTTCGCCACGTCGCCGTGCCGGCCGATCATCGGGGGCCCGACGACGAGCTGCGCGGTGTACTTCCCGGCCTTCGGGATGGTGACGTTGTCGCCGTAGTGCAGGCCCATCCCCATGCCGATCATGGGGTACTGCGGCCCGGACGAGACGACCTTGCCGGCGGCGTCGACGATGCGCAGCGTGATCGTCGCGTCGGGCAGCCGGTCGCCCGTCTCGGCGTCGGAGAGCATGAGCATCACGTGGGCGTTCTCGCCCTTGCGCGGGCGGTGGGTGACGAAGCGCCCGCCCTCGGGGACGGTGAACGTCGTCGGGTCGGACACGTCCAGCTCGACCTTGCGGTCGCCGGCCGTGGCGGTGCCCAGGCGACGCATCTGCATCGTCGACGCGTGCGCCTGCTGGTCGGCCTGGCTCGGCGGGGCGCCGGTGGTGCCGCCCATGTCCATGCCCTCCATGTCGTGGCCGGCGTGCGCGCCGGCGGTGGTGCCGGACGCCTGGACGCGGCCGTCGTCGTCGCTGCCGCCGCAGCCGGCGACGGCGCCGGCCAGGGCGAGGGCCGCCGCGGCGGCCAGGGCGGTGGTGCGGGTGGGGGTCATGCGGGGTCCTTCGGGTCGGGAGCGGGGAGCGGGGTCGGGGGCGCCGGCGGGCCGGCGGTCGGGGGCGGTCATCGGGCCGCGGGGCGCCGGCGGCGCACGAGCGCCAGCAGGCCGTCGAGGAGGAGGAAGGCGACGAGGGTGACGCCGAGCGGCGGGATGAACCAGCCGGCGAGCGCCGCGGCGGCGACGAGCAGGACCAGGCCGGGGGTCGGCAGCTGGCGCCACGTGCCGCGCGGCACCGGGCGGCCGACCGCCAGGCGGGGCCCGCCCTTCGGCCGCCGCTGCCACCACATGCGGTAGCCCAGGACGATCAGCACGAGCAGCGCGATCGCGAGGGCGGCGAGCGCCAGCTGGTTCCAGATCCCGAACAGCAGGCCCATGTGGGCGTCGACGCCCCAGCGGGCGAGCTTGGCCGCGAGCGGCCAGTCGGCGAAGCGCGAGACGTCCGTGATGCGGGTCCCGCCGGCGTTGACGGCCACGGCGTCCTGCCGCTCGGGCCAGGTGCGGCGGACCTCCTTCACGGCCCAGCGCGCGCCGTCGGTCGCGGGGGGCGTCACCTCGAGCGGCGCGACCAGCCCGGCCGTCCCGGCGGTGCGCACCGCGTCGTCGACCGCCGACCAGCGGGTGCTCTCCGCGTCGGGGCTGAGCGGCGCGCCGGCCCCTCCGCCCTCGCCGTGGCCCGCGTGGCCGGCGTGCTCGCCGCCCGCGCCCGCGCCGGCGTCGACGGCCGGCGTCTGCCAGTTCAGGTCCTGGCGCAGCGCGGTGACGTGGTCGCCGGTGTGCTTCGACCACGTCAGGCCGGTCGCGGACAGCGCGAGCAGGCCGAGGGCCGCGACGACGCCCACCCACGCGTGGCGGCGGACCGTGACGCCGCGCCCGCCGGAGGGGCGGCGCCGGCGGGCCGCGCGGCCGCGGCCGAACCACAGGACGAGCCCGCCGAGCACGACGACCCACAGCCACGCCGCGGCGGTCTCGCTGTACAGGCGCCCGGTCTCGCCCAGGTGCAGGTGGCGGTGGAGCTCGTCGACCCACGCGCGCAGCGGCAGCCACTCGCCCGACGTGAGCAGGGCGCCGCGGACCTCGCCGCGGTACGGGTCGACGAAGACGGTGCGCTGGCGGGCCTCGGGCAGGCCGTCGACGTCGAGCACGACGCGGGTCGTGGCGTCCCGCTCGGGCGCGGGCCGGACCGTCGCGATGGTGCCCTCGGGGTGGGCGGCGCGGGCGGCGCGGATCTGGTCGACGAGGGGGAGCGGCCGGGCGCCGGCGGGCGGGTCGACGCGCAGCTCGTGCCGGTAGACGAGCGGCTCGAGCTGCGGCGTGGCGACGTAGAGCAGGCCGGTCACGCACGCCACCACCAGGAGCGGGGCGACGAGGATGCCGGCGTAGAAGTGCAGGCGCAGCGCGAGCGGGCGGACGGAGCGTCGGCGGCCGCGTGGCGCGGCCGGACGGGACGGGACGGGGTCGGGGGACGGCCCGGCAGGGGCCGCGGCGGGATCGATCTGGGTGGTCATGGGTGACGTCGGGTCGCGGTGACGGGCGAGAGCGCGCGAGACGGCCGCGGCGTCCGGCCGGCGCGGGCGGGCCCAGCGGCGGGGATGCGCGGCGCGGCGGGCCGCGGCGTCGGGGGACGTGCGCGGTCGCCGGTCGTCGGCGCGTGCGGGCCGGCCGGCCGCGGCGGGGCGCGGGCGGTCGGGCGCACGGCGCCCTCGGTGGGGGGGGGTCACGGCGCGGCCGCGGCGGGCGGCGGCGCGCGGGCGCGCAGAGGCGCCCGGTCCGGGGACGGACCGGGGGTCAGCGCGCGGCGACGGCCGCGGGCGGCGGCCGCATCGCGAGCGCGAAGGCGCGCGTGACGCCCGTGGGCCGGGCGACGTCGGGCAGGACGGGGCGCGGCAGGCGTCCCGGGGCGCGCACGCGGCGAGCCCGCAGGCGGCGGGCGCGGGCGCGGGCGAGCGCCTCCTCGCCGGGGAACACCCCGACGACGAGGATCAGCACCAGCAGCAGCGCCGGCGCCAGGAGCAGCGCCGTCCCGGGCGCGACGAGCGTCGCCACGCCGAGCGCGCAGAGCACCGCGACCGCGGCGCACCAGCGCGAGATGAGGGACGGGTTGCGCACCGGGGGCGACTGTAGCCCACCGGGGCCGCCCGCCGGCCCCCGCTCGGGCGCGGGGGGCGAGCCCGCGCCGAGCGCCGCGCCGCCCGGCGCGGCCCGCGCCGCCGGCCCGGGCATCCGGATCGCCCCGCGTCGGCCCGTGGCCCAGACGGCTGGCGCGTCCTCCTCCGGTATCGTCCCGCCGCGAGCCAGTCGTACCCAGCGATGGGTCAGGGAATCCGGTGCGACTCCGGAGCTGACGCGCAGCGGTGAGGGGGACGGGCGGGGCATCGGCCACTGGACCGGCAGGTCCGGGAAGGCGCCCCGCGCGGACGAACCCGAGTCCGAAGACCTGCTGGCTCGCGGCCCTCGTGCGCGCCTCCGCGCCGCGCCGGCCGGATCGCCAACCGGGCTCCGCGTACGAGCCCCCGCATCGAAGGACACCGCGTGACGCCACGCCCCGCCCGCCGCCCGGGCACCCCCGTCTCACCCGCATCCCGCGCCCGCCGCGTCGGGGCCCTCGCGTGCGTCGCCGCCCTGGCGGCCGCCCCGCTCGCCGGCTGCGGTGGCGGTCGCGACGCCGCCCCCGCCCCCGCCGCGACCGCCGCGGCCCCGGCGACGCGCTACCCCGTCACGGTCCGGACCTGCGGCACCGTCACCGTCGAGCGCCCCGTCGAACGCGCCGTCGCGATCAGCCAGCCCGCGATCGAGATGCTGCTCAGCCTGGGCCTGCAGGACCGCATGGCCGGCGCCGCCGGGTGGAACGACCCGGTCCTGCCGCGCCTGCGCGCCGCGAACGCCACGGTGCCGCAGCTCGGCAGCAGGTTCCCGTCCTTCGAGCGGGTGCTGCAGCAGGAGCCCGACCTCGTCTACTCCACGTTCGCCTACGGGTTCACGGACGAGGGTGTCGCGCCGCGCGAGCGCTTCGCCCGGCTGGGCGTGCCGACCTACCTGTCGGCCAGCGAGTGCACCGGCCAGGACGCGCGCCAGACGCGGCGCCTCGCGTTCTCCGACGTCTTCCGCGAGGTCACGGACGTGGCGACGCTCTTCGACGTCCGCGATCGCGGCGACCGGCTCGTCGCCGAGCTGCGCCGGCGGCTGCGCACCGCCGCCGGGGACCTGGACGCCCGGGGCGTGTCCCTCGCCTGGTGGTACGCCGGCACCCGGACGCCCTACATCGCCGGCTGCTGCGGCGCGCCGGGGATGATCACCCGCCAGGTCGGGGCGAGGAACGCGTTCGAGCGCAGCCGGCAGCTGTGGCCGGAGACGAGCTGGGAGGCGATCCTCGAGGCGGATCCCACGGTCCTGGTGCTCGCCGACCTGACCCGCGGCGACGACGGCGACAGCGTCCGCGACAAGCTCGCCTTCCTGCGGCGCGACCCGGTGGCCCGGCGGCTGACGGCAGTCCGGAAGCGGCGCCTGATCGTCGTGACGGGCTCGGACATGGACCCGTCGCTGCGCACCGTGGACGCGGTGGAGAAGGTGGCGGCCGGCCTGCGGAAGCTGGGGGTGGCGCGATGACCGCCCGCCCGTCGGCCCCGGCCTTCGCGGCCGACGTCCTCGACCGCTGGGACGCCCAGCAGGCCGCCTACGTCGCCGACCGCGAGGGCCGCTTCCGCGCGATGCTCGACGTGCTCGCGCTCAGCGTCCCGGAGGACGCTGTCGTCGTCGACCTGGCGTGCGGCCCCGGGTCGCTCGCCCACCGCGTGCTGGAGCGCCTGCCCGGCGCGCGGGTGGTGGCCGTCGACGTGGACCCGCTCCTGCTGGCCGTGGCCGCCGACCGGCTCGGCCCCGAGCACGGGGCGCGGCTGACGCTCGTCGACGCGGACCTGGCCACCCCCGGGTGGTCCGCGACGCTGGCCGACGCCCTCGCGGGCGCTACGCCGCACGCCGTCGTCTCCAGCACCGCCCTGCACTGGCTGCCGCCCTCCGGGCTGCTGGACGTCTACGCCGAGGCCGCGACGCTCCTGCCGCCCGGCGGCGTGCTGCTCAACGGCGACCACTTCCGGTTCGACGACCGCTCGCCCGCGCTGCGCCGGCTCGCCGCCGCGCACGACGAGGCGACCCAGCGGGCGGCCTTCGCGGCGGGCGCGCCGACGTGGGACGCGTGGTGGGACGAGGTGCGCTCGGCCCCCGGCGCCGCGCCGCTCGCGGCCGAGCGCGACCGGCGCTTCGCCGACCGCCCGGCCCCGCCCGCCACGGCGGTCGACCTGCACCTGGCGGCCCTCGCGCAGGCCGGCTTCGCGCAGGCTGGAACGGTCTGGCAGCTGCTGGACGACTACGTCGTGCTGGGGGTCCGATGAGCACGCCGAGCCCCGCCCGCCCGCGGCCGGCGGGCCGCCGCCGCACGCCGCGCCGCCCGGCCGCGGTCCTCGCCGCCCTCGCCTGCGCCGGCCTGCTCGCCGCCTGCGGCGGCAGCGACGACGGCGCGCCCGCCGGGGGCCGGACGGCCGCGTCCGGCGTCGGCGGCGCGCGCACGACGTACCCGCTGACGCTGCGGGACAACTGCGGCCGCGACGTCACCGTCGACCGTCCGCCGCGGCGCGCCGTCTCGGTCAACCAGGGGTCGACCGAGATCCTGCTCTCGCTCGGCCTGGCGGACCGGATGGTGGGGACGGCGACGTGGACGGACGCGATCCGCCCGAACCTCGCGAAGGCGAACGCCCGCGTGCCGCGGCTGGCCGACAACGAGGTCGCGTACGAGCGCGTCCTGGCCCGCGACCCGGACATCGTCACCGCGTCGTTCGGGTACGCGCTCGAGGGCGAGGACCCCGACCGCCGCGCGAGCTACGCGAAGCTGGGCGTGCCGACGTACCTGGCGCCGTCCCACTGCGACGGCCGCACGGACGCGAGCGGCGACGGTCCGCGCGACCACCCGCTCCGCATGGCGACGATCCACCGCGAGATCCGCGAGCTCGCCGCGATCTTCGACGTGCGTCCGCGCGGCGAGGCGCTCGTGCGCGACCTGGAGACCCGCCTGGAGCGCGTCCGCGACACCGCCCCGAAGGACCGCGACGTGACCGTGGCGTTCTGGTTCGCGAACACCGAGTCGCCGTACATGGCCGGGTGCTGCGGCTCGTCCGGCATCATGGCCCGGGCGGTCGGCGTGCGGAACGTCTTCGCCGACACGCACACGGAGTGGCCGCAGGTCGGCTGGGAGACCGTCCTGGAGCGCGACCCGACCGTCCTCGTGCTGGGGGACCTGCGCCGGAAGTCGCAGACGGGCGACCGGCTCGAGGACAAGATCCGCTTCCTCGAGACGAATCCCGTGACGAAGCGCCTGACCGCGGTGCGCAAGAAGCGGTACGTGATCATGAACGGCGCCGACATGAACCCCTCGATCCGCACGGTGGACGGCGCCGAGAAGCTGGCCGCCGGCATCCGCGAGCTCGGGCTGGCGGAGTGACGGACGGCCCGCCCCTGGTCCCCGCGCCACCGATCGCGCCGCCGCGGCGCGTCGCGGCGGGGGCGCTGCTCGCCGTCGGAGGGCTGCTCGCGCTGCTGCTGTCGGTCGCCGCCGCGATCACGATCGGCCCGGCCGACCTGGGCGTCGGCGACGTCGTCGGCGTCGTCGGCCAGCACCTGGGCCTGGGCGACGCGGGCCTGTCGCGCATCCAGGACGGGATCGTCTGGGAGCTGCGGCTGCCGCGGACCCTGCTGGCGGCGGTGTGCGGGGCAGGGCTGGCGCTCTGCGGCGCGATCATGCAGTCGCTCCTGCGCAACCCGCTCGCCGACCCGTTCGTCCTGGGCATCTCGTCCGGGGCGTCGACCGGGGCGGTGCTCGTCGTGGTCCTCGGGATCGGCGGCGGGGTGCTGACCCTCTCGACGGGGGCGTTCGCCGGCGCCCTCGCCGCGTTCGCGCTCGTCGTCGTCCTGGCGGCCAGCGCGGGCGGGACGCAGGACCGGGTGGTGCTGGCGGGCGTCGCCGCGACCCAGCTGTTCTCGGCCCTGACGTCGTTCGTCGTGACGTCGTCGGCGGACGCGGAGCAGACGCGCGGCGTGCTCTTCTGGCTGCTCGGCTCGCTCGCCGGGGCGGGATGGACCGACGTGTGGGTGTGCGGGGCGGTCGCGCTCTTCGGCCTGGTCGTCTGCCTGGCCTACGCCCCCGCGCTCGACGCCTTCGCCTTCGGCACCGACGCCGCCGCGACGCTCGGCGTGCCCGTCCGGCGGGTGCGCGCCGGGCTGCTCGTCGTGACGGCGCTGATCACCGCGACGCTCGTCAGCGCCGCCGGCGCGATCGGCTTCGTCGGACTGGTCCTGCCGCACGCCGCGCGCGCGATCGTCGGTCCGGGGCACCGGCGGCTGCTGCCGACCACGGCGCTCGTCGGGGCGATCTTCCTCGTCTGGGTCGACACGGTGGCGCGCACGGTGCTCGACCCGCAGGAGCTGCCGGTCGGCGTCGTCACCGCGCTCGTGGGCGTGCCGGCGTTCGCCGCGATCCTGCGCCGCCGGCGGGTGGTCGCGTGAGCCTCGCCGCCGAGGGGGTGTGCTGGGAGGCCGCGGGGCGGCGGGTCGTCGACGACGTCAGCCTGGACGTGGCGCCCGGTGCGACCGTCGGCCTGCTGGGGCCGAACGGGTCGGGCAAGTCGTCGCTGCTGCGCCTGCTCTCGGGCGTGCGCCGCCCGACCGCCGGGCGGGTGCTGCTGGACGGGCGCGACGTGCAGGGCCTGCGCCGCCGCGAGATCGCGCGGCGCGTGGCGGTCGTCGAGCAGCACGCGACCACCGAGGTCGACCTGACCGTCCGCGAGGTGGTCCGCCTGGGGCGCATCCCCCACCGCGCCGCCTGGGACGGCGAGTCCGAGGACGACCGTGCGGCGATCGCCCTCGCCGTCGAGCGCACCGGCCTGCGCGACCGCCTCGACCAGCGCTGGCACACGCTGTCCGGCGGCGAGCGCCAGCGCGTGCAGATCGCCCGGGCGCTGGCCCAGGAGCCGCGCGAGCTGCTGCTCGACGAGCCGACGAACCACCTGGACGTGCGCCACCAGCTCGACCTGCTCGCGCTCGTCGCCCGGCTGCCCGTGACGAGCGTCGTGGCGCTGCACGACCTGAACCTGGCGGCGATGTTCTGCGACCGCCTCGTCGTCCTCGCGGACGGGCGCGTGGTGGCGGCGGGGACCCCGACCGAGGTGCTGACGCCCGAGCTGATCGCCGACGTCTACGCGGTGCGCGCCGTCGTCACGCCGGACGGCCCCGGCGGCACCCCGTCGGTCCGGTACGTCCCGGGGCCCGTCGGCGGCGCCGATCGCACGGCCGACGAGCACTAGGATCGGCGCCATGCGTGTCCGTCCCCTCGCCCTCGGCGCCCTCGCGGGCGTCGCCCTCCTCGTCCCCGCCGGCGCGAGCGCCGCGACGCCGAAGACGCCCGCCACGACGACGGTCAAGGCGCGCGGGGGCCTGACGAGCGAGACGATGCTCGTCGGCACCGTCAGCTTCACCACGCCGAAGGGCTGGACGGCGAAGAACGACGCCGCCCGCCACACGACCGCCGCGTTCCGCGTCGACGGCCCCGGCGCCTGCCAGGCGCGCGTGTGGGTGAGCGTGCGGGCCGTCGCGACGAGCCGCAACGCCGAGCAGCAGGTCGGCACCGCGACGCCGCTCGGGCACGGCACCCGCCCCGGCGGCGCGTGGGGCATCCTGGGCCCGACGATCGCGGGCGGCGAGGGCGAGCCGCTGCGCACCGGCCTGCTCGGCACCGCGCCCGTCCGGGTGCAGGCGAACCGCTGGGGCCAGATCCGCGTCGAGTCCGACGTCGTCGGCTGCGACCGCGAGTCCGCCGAGGCGACCGGGATGGTGGCGAAGGACGCCACCCTGGTCCGCCAGGCGGCGCACGTGCTGGCGAAGGCACGGACCCGTCTGCGCGTCGTGCGGGTCGACCGCGACTGAGGGGCGGGGCGGGCGTGGCCGCGCGGATCCGCGGGGCCGGCCCGAGGCGGGGGCGGGGCAGGCGGGGTCGCTGCGTCGCCGGTGGGGCTGATCCGCGTTGCCGCGCGGCAGGCGGGGCCGATCCGCGTCGCCCCGCGACAGGCGGGCTCGATCCGCGTCGCCGCGCGGCAGCCGGGGCCGATCCGCGTCGCTTCTCGACGCCGATCGACCCCACCCCGCCCCGACCGACGCACATCGACCCCGCGGCTCGCCGCCACGCGCCTCGCGCGCGGGCCGTGCCCCCGCGCGGCGCCGCTCACCAGGTGGCGGTGTGGCGCTCCATCACGCCGTGCGCCTCGGCCAGGCGCACGCCGCCCGGCAGCGTGCCGGTGAAGGTGCCGAACGGCTGCTCGTAGGCGGAGCGCACGACCAGCGCCTCGTCGCGTCGGGCCCGCGTGGCCTCGGCGGCGAAGCGCAGATCGACGCCGCGGGCGGGGCCTGCGGCGACGGCGGGACCGCGCCCGCCGGGGCCGTTCGCCGCGGCCCCCGCGCCCACCGCCGCGCCCGCGCCCGCCACGGGCCGCGCACCCGCCGCGTCGCCCGCACGCGCGTCGCCCGCGCCCACCGCACCCGCATCCCCCGCGGCCGCGCCCCCCGCGGCGTCCGTCACCGCCGACAGGTCCTCGGCGAACCGCACCGGCGCGACGTGCTGCGGCTGCCCGTCGATCCAGACCGTCCGCTCGCTCGCGGCGGGGTCGTCGTGGATGCCGCGGACCAGGTTCCAGCCGACGGTCCGCCCGGCCTCGTCCGTGCCCACGCCCGCCGACCAGCACCAGGCGGTGTGCCGGGGCGGGTAGCCGCCCGAGTCGTCGACCACGCCCAGCGCGTCGACCGACCACGTGCGCCCGCCGGCCCGGACGGTCCCGCGCACGGGGACCGCCGCGCGCTTGCTCGTCCACGCGTAGGCGCGCCCGTACGGGGTGACGGTCTCGACCGCCGGGATCGCGTCCAGGTCGAGTCGCAGGTCGATCTCGACGGCGCCGTCGCGGACGTGCACCGCGCCGTCCGGCAGCCGCACGCCGGCGTCGCGGCGGCGGGTGCGCTCGTGCAGCCGCCGGCCCTCGCGGTCCCACACGGCCCAGAAGGACTGGTGGATCGGCCCCAGCCGCACGAGCCCCACGCAGACGGACAGCTCCGGCCCGTACACCCCGACGTAGCGCCAGCGCTTGCGCACGCGGCCGGCGTGGACGAGCGGCAGCGGCGCCGGCGGCAGCGCGATCCCGCCGGGACGGTCCCGGCTGCCGGCGAGTCCGCGGTACGGGGCGTCGGGCGTCACGGCGGCGAGTCTCGCGCACCGAGCGCCGCGGCGCCACGCCGGGCACGCGCGGGCCTCGCCGGCGACGAGCGCCCCGTGCACCGCACCCGAGCCGCCGCGCCCGCGACCCGGGTGGCGCTCCGTGCCGCGAGCCACGCCGCGCCCGCGACCCGGGCCGCGGCGCCCGCGCCGGGAGCCGCCGACGCGCCCCGCCCGAGCCGGGCGTCCTCGGGCCCGCTGCTACCGATCTGCGACCGCCCCGACAGCGATTCGCGCGCCTCCGTCCCCACACTCCCTCCCGTGCGCGACGACGAACCCGCCGAGGACGGCACGACGGTCGACGACGAGCCGCCGGCGCGCGGCCCGGACGCCGGCGCCTGCGACCGCGCGGCCGGGCGGCGCACGCGGCTCGATCAGCAGACCGTCGTCGACGGCGCGGACGCCGTCGCCCGCCGCGTCGGCGCCGCCGGGATGACGATGCGCCTGGTCGCCGCGGAGCTCGGCGTGTCCGCGATGGCCGCCTACCGCTACCTGGACGGGCGCGAGCAGCTCGGCGCGCTCCTCCTCGACCGGGTGTTCGCGGGCCTGGACGCCGACGTCTCGCGGCCCCTCGCCGACGTGCTCGACGACGCGGCGCGCGCCCTCGCCGAGCGCCCCGGCCTGGCGGACGAGCTGGTCGAGGACGTCCTCGTCACCCAGCCGCACGTGCGCGCGTGGACCGACGCGCTCGAGCAGCGGCTGCACCGGCCCGGCGCCCGGGCGGCGCTGTGGCTCGTGCGCGGCGCGGCGCGCGACCACGACGCCCGGCCGTGGCTGCGGCTGATGGCCGCCACGCTGGACGACGCCGCCGCCCCGCCCGCCTAGCGGGCCCGGAACGACGACGGCCGCCCCCGGGGGACGGCCGTGCGGTGCGTCGGGCGGGCGGCGCGGTGCCGCCGGCGCTCAGGCCTTCGTGGGGTCCGGGACGATGCGGATGTAGGGCTTCGGCGACTCCCAGCCCTCCGGGTACGTCT
This sequence comes from Patulibacter sp. SYSU D01012, assembly GCF_017916475.1. Classification (GTDB taxonomy): domain Bacteria; phylum Actinomycetota; class Thermoleophilia; order Solirubrobacterales; family Solirubrobacteraceae; genus Patulibacter. The sequence continues at coordinate 79,779 of NZ_JAFMTB010000003.1, read as the reverse complement.
CCTTCGCGGCCTCGTCCGAGACGGAGCCGGCGATGATGACGTCGTCGCCCTTCTGCCACTGCGCCGGGGTGGCGACCTTGTGGTTGGCGGTCAGCTGCAGCGAGTCGATGACGCGCAGCACCTCGTCGAAGTTGCGGCCCGTGGTCATCGGGTAGATCAGGACGAGCTTGATCTTCTTGTCCGGCCCGATGACGAAGACGTTGCGCAGCGTCTGGTTCTGCGCGGCCGTGCGCGCCGTCGGATCGCCGGTGACGTCGGCGGGGAGCATGTCGTACGCCTTCGCGACCGCGTGGTCGGTGTCGGCGATGATCGGGTAGTTCGGCGCCGTGCCCTGGGTCTCGCCGATGTCCTCGCCCCACTGCTGCGAGCCCTCGACGGGATCGGTGGAGAGGCCGATGATCTTCACGCCGCGCTTGTCGAACTCGGGCTTGATCGACGCCATGTAGCCGAGCTCGGTCGTGCAGACCGGGGTGAACGCGCGCGGGTGCGAGAACAGCACCGCCCAGGAGTCGCCGATCCACTCGTGGAACCGGATCCGCCCCTCGGTCGTGTCGACCTCGAAGTCGGGTGCGTCGCTGCCGATCGTCAGTGCCATGCTCGTTCTCCCCTTCGGTGTGCGCCGAGGTTCTCGGCAAAGTGGGTCCGCTTTACCGCATTATGCACGCCGCGGGCGCCCGGACGATGCCGTGGCCGCTCGTCCGAGCAGACGGACCGGGTCGGGATCGGGGAACCGCGCCCCCTACCGCACGGCGATCAGCAGCGCGGCGGCGGCCGCGCCGAGCCGCGGACCAGCGCCCCCGCCCCGGACGCGAGCCGGGTGTCCTCTCGCCCGCCGAACCGGACCCGCCGCCCCACCCCCCGACCGGGGGAGTTGCCGGGGTTGGCGTGCGGCCGTACGCGCGGCTCGGGGCCAGAGCTATGCTCCGCGGGCTGCGGCGGGGAGGACGCCCGGAGCCGGCCCGGATCCCGGGACGGCGGGGCGAGGAGCCCGCCGCGTCCCTCGATGGAGAGCGAGCATGACCGAGCCCCTGGCAGCTGAGTTCCCCCCGGTGCCCGACGACGACTGGCGCGCCGCCGCCCGCAAGGCCGCGAAGCTCGCGGACGACGCCCCGACGTCGTCGCGGACGGAGGACGGCCTGGAGGTCGCGTGGCTCTACACGCGCGAGGACGCCCTGGCGCCCGACCCGGGCGGCGTGCCCGGCCGCGCCCCGTTCGTGCGCGGCACCGGCGCCGGCACGGGCGAGGACGAGACGCCGTGGGAGATCCGCCAGGAGCAGACGCACCCCGACCGCCAGGCCGCGAACGCCGCGATCCTGGACGACCTGGAGGGCGGCGCGACGGCCATCGACGTGCGCCCCGACCGCGCCGCGCGCGAGGGCCACGCGCCGGGCACGGACGCCTTCGCCGCCGCCCGCGGCCGCGACGGCGTGATGGTCTCGACCGTCGACGACCTCGACGCCGTGCTGCACGGCGTGCACCTGGACCTGGCGCCCGTCGCCGTCTCGGGCGGCGCGCAGGCCGTCGCCACCGGCGCCCTGCTGCTCGCGCTGCTGCGCCGCCGCGGGATCGATCCGGCGCAGGCGCGCGGGTCGCTGCGGATCGACCCGCTCGGCGCGCTCGCCGCCGACGGCGCGCTCGGCACGGCGCCCGAGGACGCCGTGGCGCTCGCGGGGCGGATCGCCGCGCAGGTCGCCGACGCGTACCCGGGCGTCCGGGCCCTCGCGGTCGACACCCGCGCCTACGTCAACGCCGGCGCCACCCCGGTGCGCGAGCTGGCGATCGCGGTGACCACCGGCGTCGCGTACCTGCGCGCCGCCGAGGCCGCCGGCCTGGAGCCCGCGGTCGCCGCCAGCCAGCTCGAGTTCTCGCTCAGCGTCGGCCCCGACCAGTTCGGCGAGATCGCCAAGCTGCGCGCGTTCCGCCGCCTGTGGGCGCGCGTCCTGGAGCTCTCCGGCGTGCCCGAGGACGGCCGCCGCTCCGTCGTCCTGGCCCGCACGAGCGACCGGATGCTCGCCGGCATCGACCCGTGGACGAACATGCTGCGCGCCACGACGGCCGGCTTCGCGGCCGCCGTCGGCGGCGCCGAGGGCCTGACGGTCGCGCCGTTCGACACCGTCGTCGCCGACGCGGTCGGCGCGGCGAGCCCCGGCCCGCTCGGCCGCCGGATCGCCCGCAACACCCAGCTCATCCTGCAGGAGGAGTCGGGCCTGCGGCGCGTCGCCGACCCCGCCGGCGGCTCGTGGTACGTCGAGTCGCTCACGGACGCGCTGGCGCGCGCGGCGTGGGAGCGCGTGCAGCAGATCGAGGCCGCGGGCGGCGCGCTGCCCGCGCTCGTCGAGGGCCGCTGGGCCGCCGAGCTGGAGGAGCAGGCGGACCGCCGGCGCGGCGAGCTGGCCACCCGCCGGCGCGAGATGACCGGCGTCAACGTCTTCCCCCTGCTCGCCGACGACGGCGTGCACCCCGAGGCCGCGGACCGCGAGGCGCTCGCGGGGACCGAGGCCGACCGCCTGGCGGAGCGCCCCGCGCTGCCGGACGGCGCGCTCGACGCCCCCGCCGCCGACGGCCTGCTCGCCGCCCTGGTCGACGCGGCCGAGGCCGGCGCGCGGGTCGACGAGCTCGCCGTCCTCGCCGGCGGCGGTCCGGTCGACGGCGCCGGCGACCCGGCCGGCCTGCCCGTCCGCCGCGACGCCGAGCCCTTCGAGCAGCTGCGCGCCGCGGCGACCGGCGCGGACGGCCCCGCCGCCGACGCCGCCGCGGTCACCGAGGACGGGCCGACGGTCTTCCTCGCCTGCCTCGGCCCGCTCGCCGCGCACGCCACGCCGGCGACGTGGGCGACGAACGTCTTCGGCGTCGGCGGCATCGCCGCCGTGCAGTCCGCGCCGCTCGACGACCCGGCCGACGCGGGCGCCGCGCTGGCCGAGCACGCCACCCCGCTCGCGGCCGTCTGCTTCGGCCGGGACGAGGAGCCCGCCCGCATCGCCGCCGCGGTGGCGAGCCTGCGCGAGGCGGGCGCCCGCACGGTCTACGTCGTGCAGGGCAGCGCCGAGCAGCAGGACGCGGCCGGCGCCGACGTGGCGCTGCGCCCCGGCGTCGACCTGATCGAGACGCTGGGCGACGCGCTCGCCCAGCTGGGCAGGACCGTCCCCGCCGCGACGAACGGAGCGACCCGATGACCAGCATCCCCGACCTGTCGCAGGCCGCCCTGGGCGGCGTCGTCGACGAGCCGGCCACCGCCGGGGCGATCGAGCAGGCCGCCGAGCGCGCCGCCGGCCGCCCCGCCGACGAGCTGCGCTTCGCCGCGCCCGAGGGCATCGACCTGGGCCCGGCGTACGGCTCTCCGGCGCTCGAGGGCCTGGACCACCTGGACACGCGCCCGGGCTTCGCGCCGTACCTGCGCGGCCCGTACCCGACGATGTACGTCAACCAGCCGTGGACGGTCCGCCAGTACGCGGGCTTCTCCACCGCCGAGGAGTCCAACGCCTTCTACCGCCGCAACCTCGCGGCCGGCCAGAAGGGGCTGTCGATCGCCTTCGACCTGGCCACCCACCGCGGCTACGACTCCGACAACCCGCGCGTGGCCGGCGACGTCGGCATGGCGGGCGTCGCCATCGACTCGATCCTCGACATGCGGACGCTGTTCGACGGCATCCCGCTGGACCGGATGTCGGTGTCGATGACGATGAACGGCGCGGTGCTGCCGATCCTCGCCCTCTACATCCTGGCCGGCGAGGAGCAGGGCGTGCCGGCCGAGAAGCTCTCCGGAACCATCCAGAACGACATCCTCAAGGAGTTCATGGTCCGGAACACGTACATCTACCCGCCCGGACCGTCGATGCGGATCATCTCCGACATCTTCGCGTTCACCTCGCAGGAGATGCCGCGGTTCAACTCGATCTCGATCTCCGGCTACCACATGCAGGAGGCCGGGGCGAGCGCCGACCTGGAGCTCGGCTACACGCTGGCGGACGGCATCGAGTACGTCCGCGCCGGCATCGGGGCGGGCATGGACGTCGACCGCTTCGCGCCGCGCCTCTCCTTCTTCTGGGCGATCGGCATGAACTTCTTCATGGAGGTCGCCAAGCTGCGCGCGGGCCGCCTGCTGTGGGCGAAGCTCATGCGCGAGAACTTCGACCCGCAGAACCCGAAGTCGCTCTCGCTGCGCACCCACTCGCAGACGTCGGGCTGGTCGCTCGCGGCGCAGGACGTCTACAACAACGTCGTCCGCACCTGCGTGGAAGCGATGGCCGCCACGCAGGGCCATACCCAGTCGCTGCACACGAACGCGCTGGACGAGGCGCTCGCGCTGCCGACCGACTTCTCGGCGCGCATCGCCCGCAACACCCAGCTCTTCCTGCAGCAGGAGTCGGGCACGACGAACGTCATCGACCCGTGGGCGGGCAGCTACTACGTCGAGCGCCTGACGGCCGAGCTCGCCACGCGCGCGCTGGCCCACATCGCCGAGATCGAGGAGCTCGGCGGGATGACGAAGGCGATCGACGCCGGCGTGCCGAAGCTGCGCATCGAGGAGTCCGCCGCCCGCACGCAGGCGCGGATCGACTCGGGCAAGCAGACGCTCGTGGGCGTCAACCGCTTCCGGCCGAAGGTCGACGAGCAGATCGACGTGCTGAAGGTCGACAACAAGGGCGTGCGCGCGCAGCAGATCGCGCAGCTCGAGCGGCTGCGCGCCGAGCGCGACGAGGACCGCACCCAGGCGGCGCTGCGCGCGCTGACCGAGGGCGCGGGCCGCGCGTCCACCGGCGCGTCGGCCGGCGAGGGCAACCTGCTGGCGCTGGCCGTCGAGGCCGCGCGGGCGCACGCGACGGTCGGCGAGATCAGCGACGCGCTCGAGCGGGTCTTCGGCCGCCACACCGCCGAGATCCGGTCCATCAACGGCGTCTACCGCAGCGAGGTCGGGGGCATGAGCCAGGCGTTCACGGACACCCAGGCGCTCGTCGAGAGCTTCGAGGAGCAGGAGGGCCGCCGCCCGCGCATCCTCGTCGCGAAGATGGGCCAGGACGGGCACGACCGCGGCCAGAAGGTCATCGCGACCGCGTTCGCGGACCTCGGCTTCGACGTCGACATCGGGCCGCTGTTCCAGACGCCGGAGGAGGTCGCGCGCCAGGCCGTCGAGGCCGACGTCCACGTCGTGGGCGCCTCGTCGCTGGCCGCGGGCCACCTGACCCTGGTGCCGCAGCTGCGCAAGGCGCTGGACGACCTGGGGGCCGAGGACGTGCTGGTCGTCGTCGGCGGCGTCATCCCGCCGCAGGACTTCGACGAGCTGCGCGATGCGGGCGCCGCCGCGATCTACCCGCCCGGCACCGTCATCGGCACCGCCGCCGGCGGCCTGCTGCGGCTGCTCATGGAGAAGCTGGACCTGCAGGTGCCGACCGAGGGCCCGGCCGCCGAGGCCGCGAAGGCCGACCTGATCGACCCCGACGGCGTCGCGGACGAGGGCGCGAAGCCGGCGCCGGAGGCCGAGACGGAGGCGGCGAGCTAGCCGCCGTGCCGCGCAAGCGTCCCTCCGCCGAGGAGTTCGAGGCCGGCCTGCGGGCCGGCGACCGCGTCACCCTGTCGCGGGCGATCACGCTGGCCGAGAGCCGCCTGGCCTCCGACCGCCACCTGGCGCAGGAGGTCATGGCTCGCGTGCTGCCCCGGACCGGCGGCGCGCGGCGGATCGGCCTGACCGGCGTGCCCGGCGCCGGCAAGTCGACGACGATCGAGGCGCTCGGCGTGTGGCTCGTCGAGCGCGGCCACAAGGTCGCCGTGCTGGCGATCGACCCGTCGTCGACGCGGCACGGCGGCAGCATCCTGGGCGACAAGACCCGGATGCACCGCCTGTCCGCGCTCGAGGACGCCTACATCCGCCCCTCCCCCACGTCGGGCGTGCTCGGCGGCGTGGCGCGGCGCACGCGCGAGGCGATGGTGCTGTGCGAGGCCGCGGGCTTCGACGTGATCATCGTCGAGTCCGTCGGCGTCGGCCAGTCCGAGGCCGAGCTGGCCCACCTGGTCGACTGCGTCCTGCTGCTGCTCGTCCCCGGGGCCGGCGACGAGCTGCAGGGCATCAAGCGCGGGATCGTCGAGATCGCCGACGTGATGGTGGTGAACAAGGCCGACGGCGACGCGCTGAAGGCCGCCCGCCGCGCGGCGAGCGACTACCGCCACGCGCTGCGGATGCTGCCCGCGTCCACCCCGGGCTGGAAGACCCCCGTCCTGACGGCCAGCGCCGCCGAGGGCACCGGCCTGGCCGAGACCTGGCAGGCCATCGAGGACCACCGCGCCCACATGGAGGAGTCCGGCGAGCTCGAGCGCCGCCGCGACGCCCAGCAGCTCGGCTGGCTGCGCCAGCAGGTCGAGGAGGCGGTGCTCGAGGCGTTCCACGGCCGGCCCGGCGTGGCCGAGGCGCTGGCGGAGGCCCGGAAGGCCGTGCACGAGCACACGGCCACGGTGCCGCAGGCGGCCGAGGCGGTCCTTCGGGCGGGCTTCGGCGCCGCGGACGCGCCCTCGGCGACCTGAGGGGGCGGGCGGGCGCGGATCGGGCGGGGCGGGCGTCGGGCGGGGCGGGCGGCGGGCGAGGCGCGCGACGTATCCCGGTTCGCCACGCCCTGGGTGGGGTGTTCCGGAGCGGGAGCCGGCGCGGCCGGCGGCGGCGGCGAACGCGTCCCGGATCGCCACGCCCTGGATGCGGTGATCCGGAACACGACCCCGCCACGGCACCGCCCCAGAGACGTTCCGGATCACCACGGCAGAGGCCCGGCGATCCGGAACAGGAATCCGCCACGACGCCGCCACGAGACTCGTTCCGGATGACCACGGCAGAGGCCCGGCGATCCGGAACACGACCGCGGGACGGCGCGGCAGGAGACTCGTACCGGATCACCACGGCAGAGCCCAGGCGATCCGGAACGCGATCCGCTGGGGCCGCGCGCTCACGGGGTCGGGGGCACGAGGCCGCGCCGCACCTCGAGCCGAGATATTCGCGCGTGTCATCACCGATGACACGCGCGAATATCGGCCTGCGCGGCACCCCGTGGTGCTCGGCGCCCTCCTGGTTCGGCCGCCAACGTCCCCCCCCCCCCCCCCCCCCCCCCCCGCCCCCCCCCCGCCCCCCCCCCCCCCCGCCGCGGGCGCCCGGCGACGGCGGGCGCGGCGGCTCAGCCGACGGGCGGGATCCGGTCGACGATGCCGCCCAGGGCCAGCCCGGACGGCATCGTCCCGAAGGCCAGGCCGCGCTCGCCGGCCAGGCGCGTGGCGCAGAACGCGTCGGCCACCGCGGCCGGGGCGTGGCGCACGAGCAGCGCGCCCTGCAGCACCAGCGCCAGGCGCTCGGCGAGCGTGCGGGCGCGCAGCTCGGCGTCCTCGGGCCGCGCGAGCTCGCGCTGCAGGTCCGCCCACGCGGCGTCCAGGCGGGCGTCGGCGCCGGCGGCGCGGCCGATCTCGGCGGCGTAGGCCTCCATGCTCTCGGGCTGGCGGGCGAGCGCCCGCAGCATGTCGAGCGCGTTGACGTTGCCGGCGCCCTCCCAGATCCCGTTCAGCGGCGCCTCGCGGTACAGCCGCGGCATGCCGGACTCCTCCGCGTACCCGTTGCCGCCGAGGCACTCGAGCGCCTCGGCGACCATCGGCGGCTGGCGCTTGCAGACCCAGTACTTGCCCAGCGCGGTGGCCAGGCGCTTGAACGCGGCCTCCTCGGCGTCGCCGCGCTCGGCGCGGTCGACCGCGCCGGCGACGCGCATCACGAGCGTCGTCGCGGCCTCGGACTCGAGCGCCAGGTCGGCGAGGACGTTGCGCATGAGCGGCTTGTCGATCAGCAGGCCGCCGAACGCGACGCGGTGGCGCACGTGGTGGGCGGCCTGGATGAGCGCCGCCCGCATCCCGGCGGCCGACCCCAGGCTGGAGTCCAGGCGCGTCATGGAGACCATGTCGATGATCGTCCGCACCCCGCGGCCCTCCTCGCCGACGAGCCACGCGACGGTGTCGTCGAACTCGGGCTCCGAGCTGGCGTTCGAGCGGTTGCCGAGCTTCGCCTTCAGCCGCTGGATCCGGAAGGTGTTGCGGGAGCCGTCGGGCAGCACCCGGGGGACGAGGAAGCACGAGAGTCCGCCCGGGGCCTGGGCGAGCACCAGGAAGACGTCGTTCATCGGCGCGCTGGTGAACCACTTGTGGCCGGTCAGGCGGTACGTCCCGTCGGCCTGGGGCGCCGCGACCGTGGTGTTGCTGCGGACGTCGGTGCCGCCCTGCTTCTCCGTCATCCCCATGCCGGCGAGCAGGCCGGGCTTCTCGGCGGGGGTGCGCAGGCCGGGCTCGTACTCGCGGCTCGTCAGGCCGGGCAGCCAGGCGTCCGCCAGCTCGGGCGTGCCGCGCAGCACCGGCACGGCGGCGTAGGTCATCGAGATCGGGCAGGTGTGCCCCTGCTCCACGACGCTCCACACCGAGACCGACGCGGCGCGCGCCACGTGGGCGCCGGGGCGCGGATCGGTCCACGGGGCGCCGGCCATGCCCTCGCGCACCGCGACGTCCATCAGGCGGTGGTAGGACGGGTGGAAGTCGACCTCGTCGACGCGGTGGCCGTAGCGGTCGTGGGTGCGCAGCACCGGCTCGAAGGCGTTGGCGTCGTCGCCCCAGCGCTGGGCTTCGGCGCTCCCGGCCAGCCGGCCGATCCGGTGCAGGTCCTCCTCGTGCCAGGCGGCGCCCTCGCGGCGCAGCGCCTCGAGCAGCGCCGGGTCGGCGGCGACGTCGTGGCCCTCGAGCGGCGGGACCTGGTTCGTGATCTCGTGGGTCACGTGCGGGGCCGAGCGGGGCGCGGCCGGCGCGGGGGTGGGGAGCGTGGAGCTCATCGGGTCTCCTCGGGGGACGGGCGCAGGCCGGCGACGCCGGCGCAGCGCAGGGACATCGACACGACCTCGTCGACCAGCAGCTCGGCGGCGGCGCCCTCGACGGGCGACGCCAGGGGGCCGACGAGCACCTCGCCCACGGCGCCCGTGAGCGCGGCGGCGGTGACGTCGGCGTCCTGCCGCGGCATCTCGTCGGCGGCCATGCCGTCGCGGACGAGGGCGGCGAAGGCGTCGTGGTACGCGCGGCGGTAGGCCAGGCGCTCGGCGTCGACGGCGGGGTCGGACGGCGCCGCGAGCAGCGCATAGGCCAGCCCGCGGTCGGTCAGCGCGCGGCGGGCGAAGGTGCGCACGCCCGCGGCCAGGCGCTCGGCGGGACCACCCTCGGCCTCGGCGAGGACGCTGCGCAGGACGGCGACCTCGCGGTCGGCGGCGCGGCGGAAGACCTCGACGGCCAGGTCGGCCTTCGACGCCACGTGGGCGTAGACGGAGCCGACCGACATGCCCGCGGCGGCGGCGACCGCGGTCACGGACGCCCCGGCCCAGCCGGCGTCGGCCACGACGGCGGTCGCGGCGTCGACCAGGCGCTCGCGGGCGGCGCTCAGCCGCTCGTCGACGGCGGGGGTGCGGCGGTACGGCACGGAAGGATTGAACCACCGTTCAGCCGTTCGGTCCAGGGCGACGGCGACGCCCTGCTCGCGCGCGCGACGGCGACGGGCGCCGTGACGTCTAGGCCGGCGCGTCGGGCGAGACGACCTGCGTCGTCGCGCCCGGCTCCAGGCGCCCGACCTCGTCCAGCACCGGCTCCCAGTGGCGGGCGGCCGACGGCGACACCTCGAGCCGCCACGCCGGCTGGCCCTTCAGCACCAGGGTCAGCCGCCGGACGGGGCGGAACGGCCCCAGCTCGGCGCCGCGGACGTGGGTGCGCGGGACCTCCGTCTCGACCAGCAGCAGCCGGTAGTACGGCTGGCCCGGCTCGCCGCGGTCCAGGGCGAAGACGACGACGCGCGTCGGGGTCACGACGAGGAGCCGCACCTGCGCGCCGGCCAGGGGCGGATGGTCCCAGGCGCCGCGGCCCGGGGCCCGGCGCGGGACGGGGGAGACCGGGGACGACGCGACGACCGGCTCGCCCAGGTGGGCGGCGGCGGGGCGCCTCAGGGTCTCCCAGCGGAACGTGATCGTGCCTCTCGTCGTGACGGCGCCGGGACCCGGTGGGTCGCATGGCGTCCTCCCGCTAGGCTAGAGGGGTGAGCGGCTCGTTCGCCTTCTTCCTGCTGATCTGCGCCCTCTTCGGCATCGCGGGCGGCCTGCAGGGACGCGCCAAGGGCAGCTCGTTCCTCGTGTGGTTCATGATCTCGGCCGGCGTCCCGCTGTTCGGCTTCATCGCGTCGGTGGTGTACCCGGGCCGGCAGTTCGAGCCGCGGCGCCGCTGCGACGGGTGCGGCCGCATGCTGCCCATCTCGGACACGATGTGCATGCGCTGCGGGACCGACCTGGACTACCCCACCGAGCGCTACCTGCCGCCGGGCGTGCGCCCCGCCGCCCGCCCCGAGGAGTCGGCGCCCGTCGCGGCCGACACGGGCCCCGCGCCGAGCGACGACGCCGTCGCGCCCTCGCGCCCGTCCCCGACGGAGTAGACGCGCGTCAACCCCGGTCGTGCGCCGGGGCCCCGCTGCTATCCTCGCCCGGTGCGGAGGCCGTCCCACGGACGGCCTCTCGCTTCCTGTCGAAGAGGGTTCCCCGAGGTGTCGGGAAGGAGGTTGGGCGTATGCGCGCGGTCGACGCGATCATGGAGTGCCTGAAGGCGGAGGGCGTGGACGTCGTATTCGGGTATCCCGGCGGCGCCAACCTCCCGACGTACGACGCCTTCGTCGACGCCGGGATCCACCACGTGCTCGTCCGCCACGAGGCGGGCGCCGGCCACGCGGCCGAGGGCTACGCGAAGGCGACCGGCAAGGTCGGCGTCGCGTTCGGCACGTCCGGCCCGGGCGCGACGAACCTCGTCACGCCGATCATGGACGCGATGATGGACTCGGTCCCCGTCGTGTTCTTCACGGGCCAGGTCCGCACCGAGCTGCTCGGCACGGACGGCTTCCAGGAGGCCGACACGATCGGCCTGACGATGCCGGCCGTCAAGCACTCCTTCCTCATCACGGACCCGCGCGAGCTGCCGCGGACGATCCACGAGGCGTTCCACATCGCCGGCACGGGCCGCCCCGGCCCGGTGGTCATCGACCTGCCGCAGGACCTGTCGAAGGTCGACATCCCGTACGAGCCGATCACCGACGTGCACCTGCCCGGCTACCAGCCGCGCACGACCGGCAACCAGAAGCAGATCCGCCAGGCCGCCCGCGCCCTGGCCTCGGCGCGCCGGCCGGTCATCTACGCCGGCGGCGGCGTCGTGCTCGGCAACGCGTCCGAGGAGCTGCGCGCGCTCGTGCGCGAGGGCGGCTTCCCCATCACCTGCACCCTCATGGGCCTCGGCGCGTACCCCGCGCCCGACCCGCAGTGGCTCGGCATGCTCGGCATGCACGGCACCCGCGCCGCGAACTACGCGATGGACGAGGCCGACCTGATCTGCGCGATCGGCGCCCGCTTCGACGACCGCATCACCGGCAAGCTCTCCGAGTTCGCCCCGCGCGCGAAGTTCATCCACATCGACGTCGATCCGGCGGAGATCTCGAAGAACATCCCGGCGCACATCCCGATCGTGGGCGACGCCAAGCAGATCCTGCCCCGCCTGACGGACGAGTACCGCGCCCTCGAGGCCGACCGCCCGCGGCTGGACGCCTGGTGGCAGCGCATCCGCACCTGGCAGGAGCGCCACCCGCTCGCGTACGAGCCGGCGCAGGACGGCGGCATCAAGCCGCAGAGCGTCATCGAGGCGATCTACACGGTCACCGGCGGCGAGGCGATCATCTGCTCCGACGTCGGCCAGCACCAGATGTGGTCGGCGCAGTACTACCACTACCCCGAGCCGCGCCGGTGGATCAACTCGGGCGGCCTGGGCACGATGGGCTTCGGCCTGCCGGCCGCGATCGGCGCGCAGATGGGCGACCCGGAGCGCACGACGGTCGTCGTGACCGGCGACGGGTCGATCCAGATGAACATCCAGGAGCTCGCGACGATCCGTCAGGAGAACCTGCCCGTCAAGGTCGTCGTGCTGAACAACGGCTACCTCGGCATGGTCCGCCAGTGGCAGGAGCTGTTCTGGCAGGAGCGCTACTCGCACGTCGAGATGAACACGTACGGCGGCGAGGACGCGTTCCCCGACTTCGTCAAGCTGGCCGACGCCTACGGCATCCGCGGCCTGCGGCTGACGAACGCCGAGACGCTCGAGGACGACCTGCGCGCCGCCTTCGCGGCCGAGGGCCCGGCGTTCATCGACGTCCGCGTCACGCGCAACGAGAAGGTGTATCCGATGATCGCGCCCGGCGAGGCCGCGCGCGACATGGTGGGCTGATCCATGGTGGACACGAACGAGCTGCTCAGCCTCGACGAGCTCGAGGCCGCCGGCAACATCCGCACGGGCCGCAAGCACGTCCTCTCGATCCTGGTCGAGAACAAGCCGGGCGTGCTGACGCGCGTCTCGGGCCTCTTCACCCGCCGCGGGTTCAACATCGACACGCTGTCCGTCGGCCCGACCGACGACGAGCGCGTCTCGCGGATCACCCTGACGCTCGACGGCGCGCTGCACCCGATCGACCAGGTCGTCAAGCAGCTGCACAAGCTCGTCAACGTCCTCAAGATCAAGGACCTGGAACCGACGGAGACCGTCGCGCGCGAGCTCGCGCTCTTCAAGGTGTCCGTCGACGGGCCGACGCGCTCCGAGATCCGCGAGCTCGCCGAGGTCTTCCGCGGCAAGGTCGTCGACATCGGCAAGCGCTCGATCATCGTCGAGATCACCGGCGAGCGGTCGAAGATCGAGGCGTTCGAGCGCCTCGTCCGCCCGTACGGCCTCGTCGAGATGATCCGCACGGGCGAGGTCGCGATCTCGCGCGGCCGCGACGAGACCTGATCCGCGCCGCACCGCGCCGTCGCACCACGGGCCGCCCGCCGGGCGGCCCGTGCGCGCAGCGGCGCGGCCGCGCCGGCGACCGCGCACGGTGACGGGCCGCACGGCGCGGCTTGGCATCATGTGGGGGTGACCGCTTCGCTGCTCCCGCAGACCGACGAGCGGCCCCTCCGGCCCGCCGTGCCGGTCGGGGCGGCGGACCGCGAGCGCCTGCACCGGCACGCGCGGGCGGCGCACCGTCGCGCGTCCCGCGGCCGCCGCGGCCCGGTGCTCGCCGCGATCACCGTCGACGCGCCCGCGGGCGTGGACGCCCTGGCGACGGTCGCCTGCGGCCGGCGGACCGGCGAGCCGTGGACGGTCTACGAGCAGCGCGACCGCGACGGCCAGGTCGTGGCTGGCGTGGGCGTCGTCGCGGCGCTCGAGGAGACCGGCCCGGAGCGCTTCGCCCGTGTCGCGCGGCGGTGGTCGGCCCTGGCCCGCGACGCGGTCGCCGACCCCGGCGCCGGCGTCGAGGGGGAGGGCCTCGTCGCGCTCGGCGGCTTCGCGTTCGCCGACGAGGGCAGCAGCAGCCCGGCCTGGGACGGCTTCGCGCCCGCGTCCCTCCACGTGCCGCAGATCGCGCTCGCCGGGCGCGGCGGCGTCCTGCGCGCGACGGTGGCCGTGGCGGTCGACGCCGCGGACGATCCCGCGGCGCTCGTCGACGCGGCCCTCGCGCGCCTGGCGGCGCTGCCGGCGGCCCGGCCGCCGCTCCTGGACCCGGACCCGGTCGCGCGCGGCCGCGTGGTCTCGGCGCTGCCCCCGGCGCACTACGAGGAGGCCGTCGCCCGCGGCGTCGCCCGGATCCGCGCGGGGGAGTTCGAGAAGATCGTCCTGGCCCGCGAGGTGCAGGTCGTCGGCCGCGAGACCGCGGACCCGGCGGCGCTCCTCGGCGTCATGCGCGAGGCCTACGCGGGCTGCTGCGTGCTCGCCGTCGGCCGGGGCGAGCGGACGTTCCTGGCGGCGACGCCCGAGCTGCTCGTCCGCCGGCAGGGGCAGCGCGTCGCCACGCTCGCGCTGGCGGGCACGACCGGCCGCAGCTCCGACCCGGCGGTCGAGGCGCACCTGGCCGAGCACCTGCTGCGCTCGCGCAAGGACCGCGAGGAGCACGCCATCGTCGTGCGCCGGATCCTCAGCCGCCTGGACGGGGTCGCCCTGTGGACGACGGCGGCGCCCGAGCCGCAGGTCGTGCAGGCCGCGAGCGCCCAGCACCTGGCCACGCCGATCCGCGCCCAGCTCGGCGACGCCGTCGGCGTGCTCGACCTCGTCGCCCGCCTGCACCCGACGCCGGCCGTCGGCGGCTTCCCGGAGGAGGCGGCGCTGCCGCTCATCCCGGCCATCGAGGGGATGGACCGCGGCTGGTACGCCGGGCCGGTCGGCTGGATCGACGCGGCGGGCGACGGCGACTTCTCGGTCGCGCTGCGCTCCGCGCTGCTCGAGCCGCGGGTCGCCCACTGCTTCGCCGGCGTCGGCGTGGTCGCCGACAGCGACCCGGCGTCCGAGCTGCGCGAGACCGAGGTCAAGCTCCAGGCGCTGCTCCCGCTGCTGTCGGCCTAGGCCCCGGCCGCGGCCGGGTGGCCGGACGGGCGGCGGGCGACGCCGCGCCGTGCCCCGAACGGCCGACGCCCGGCGGGCGGCCGGGCGTCGAGGTCCTACGGGGTCCCGCGGCGCCGGAGCGCCGCGGGCGCGGATCAGGTGCGGCCCTGCGCCATGCGGCGCTTGCGCGCCAGGGCGTCCAGGATCACCGCGCCGGCCAGGACGGCACCGGTGACGATGAACTTGACGGACGACTCGAAGGCGAGCAGGTCCATGCCGTTCGAGATCGAGCCGATCACCAGGGCGCCCAGCAGGGCGGCCCAGACCGAGCCGCGGCCGCCGAACAGGCTGACGCCGGCGATGACCGGGCCGGCGATCGCCAGCAGCAGCACGTCGCCGGTGCCCGACGACTGGTTCACGGCCAGCAGGCGCGAGGCGAACAGGATGCCGCCCGCGGCCGCCATCGTGGACGCGAGGACGAAGACGATCGTCTTCACGCGGCGGACCGGGATGCCGGCGCGGCGCGTGGCCTCCTCGTTGCCGCCGGCGGCGAGCACGTGGCGGCCGTAGCGGGTGCGGGTCACGACGGCGTCGATGATCAGCACCAGCCCGATCAGGATGCACAGCGAGACGGGCACGCCGCGGTCCTGGTTGACGACGAAGACGGACGCCAGGATCGCGACCGAGATGGCCCCGACGCGCACCGCGGGCCGGATGACGGGCTGCAGCTCCAGGCCCGCGGCGGCGCGGCGCCGCCGGGAGAGGAGCGTCCCGCCGACGAGCAGCGCGATCGCGACGATGGCGACGACCCACGAGACGCCCTCGGGCAGGAACTTGTTCGCCAGGTTCGTGATCGTCGGGTCGGTGACGTTGATCGTCCCCTCGTCGCCGAGCACCTTCAGCTGCACGCCCTGCCAGGTCAGCAGGCCGGCCAGGGTGATGACGAAGGACGGGATCCCGAGCCACGTGACGATGGAGCCCTGCAGCAGGCCGATGGCCGCGCCGACCGCGAGGGCGGCGAGGATCGCGAGCCAGGCGTTCCACTCGTGCTGGACGGAGAGCACCGCCACGACGGAGCCGGCGACGCCGGACACCGCGCCGACGGACAGGTCGATCTCGCCGAGCAGCAGGACGAGCACCACGCCGACCGAGATCGTGCCGGTGGCGGCGACCTGCAGCGTCAGGTTCGTCAGGTTGACGGCCGTCAGGAAGCGGTCGTTCGCGATCGCGAAGATGATCCAGATGATCGCCAGGACGACGATCACGCGGAACGACGAGACGTCGCCGCCGCCGAAGAGGGCCTTCAGGCCGGTCTGCTTGCCGTCGCGCGCCTCGAGGGAGAGGTCGGACGCGGTCGGGTCGGCCGCGGCCGGGGCGTCGGCGCCGACGGGCTTCGTGCCGGTGCTGCTCATGCGGGCTCCCCGGGGGTCGTGGTGGTCGGAGCCTCGGCCTCGGCGGCGGGACCCCCGACGCCGGTGATCGCCGCGACGACGGCCTGGCGCTGGTCCGCGGTGGCCGCGAACGAGCCGCCGTTGCGGCCCAGGCGCAGGACCTCGATGCGGTCGGCGACCTGGAAGACGTCGGCGAGGTTGTGCGAGATGAGGATCACGCCGAGCCCGCGCTCGCGCAGGCGGGCGACGAGCTGCAGGACCTGCTCGGTCTGGGCGACGCCCAGGGCGGCGGTCGGCTCGTCGAGGATGACCATGCGCGGGTTGCCGGTCATGGCGCGCGCGATCGCGACGGTCTGACGCTGGCCGCCGGAGAGCATGCCGACCTCGGCGCGGACCGACCGCAGCGTGCGGACGGCGAGCGAGTCGAGCAGGCTGCGGGCCTCGCGCTCCATGGCGATCTCGTCCATGAAGGGGCCGCGCCGCGCCTCGCGGCCGAGGTGCAGGTTGGCGACGACGTCCAGGTTGTCGCACAGGGCGAGGTCCTGGTAGACGACGGCGATGCCGAGCTGCGTCGCGTCGCCCGGGCTGCCGATCTTGACGTTGTGGCCCGCGAACTCGAAGGTGCCCTCGTCGGCGGGCCCGGCGCCCGAGATGGCCTTGATCAGCGTCGACTTGCCGGCGCCGTTGTCGCCCACGAGCGCGACGACCTCTCCGGCGTGGACGTCCAGGTCCACGTCGGCCAGTGCCTGTACGGCCCCGAACCGCTTGCTGACGCCACGCAGGCGCAGGAGCGGCTCGGCGCCGGCCGGGGCCCCAGGGGCCCCGGCCTGCGTCTGCGTCGCCATGAGGGCTAGCGCGCCTCCGACAGGCCGATGGCCTTGCAGGCGTCGGCGTACTGCTTCGTGCACAGCTCGTCGACGGAGTACGTCCCGTCCTTGACGACCGTGTCCTTGATGTTCTCCTTCGTGACCGACACGGGGTCGAGCAGGACGGACTTGATCGGGGTGCCCGAGCCGTTGTCGGACTCGCCGTTGATCAGGCCGGCCGGGGCGTCCTCGCCGCGCGCCAGGGCGACCGCGAGCTTCGCGGCGGCCTCGGTCTCGGGCTTCGGGGCCTTGTAGATCGTCATGTACTGCTCGCCGGCGATGATGCGCTGCACGCCCGCCAGCTCGGCGTCCTGACCGGTGACCGGGACCTTCTTCGGGTCGATGCCGGCCGACTTCATCGCGGCGATCGCGCCGCCGCCGGTGCCGTCGTTCGCGGCGTACACCCCGTCGATCTTGTCCTTGCCGACGGCCGTGATGGCCTGCTCCATCTCGGTCTGCGCCTTGTCGGGCGACCAGTCGGGCGTGTCGTACTCCTTGGCGATCTTCACGCCGGAGGAGTCCAGGACGGAGTGCGCGCCCTTCTTGAACATCGCGGCGTTCGAGTCCGTCGGGGCGCCGTTGATCATCACGATCGACTTGCCCTGCGGGGTGCCCAGCGCCTTCACGAGCGCCTCGCCCTGGAGCTTGCCGACCTTCTCGTTGTCGAACGAGATGTAGTAGTCGACGGGCGCCTTCTGGATCAGGCGGTCGTACGAGATGACCGGGATGTTGGACTGCTTGGCGCGCGTCACCGTCGAGGCGGCGGACTCGGCGTCGACCGGGTCGAGGACGAGGACGTCCGCGCCGTTCGTGATGGCCGACTCGGCCTGGCTCTGCTGCTTCGACGCGTCCTGGTCGGCGTTCGAGTAGATGAGCTTGCAGTCGGGGCAGAGGCGCTTGAGCTCGTTCGTGAAGCCCGGGCGGTCCTGCGCCTCGTAGCGCGCCGTCTTCGACTCCGGCAGGAGCAGCGCGATGGTCTTCGCCTCGCCGCCGCCGCTGCCGGCGGACGTCGAGCCGCTGCCCTTGTCGTCGTCGCCGCCGCAGGCGGCGAGCCCGAGGGCGGCCGGCAGCAGCGCGCCGAAGGCGAGCGCGGTGCGGAATGTAGGTGTCACTGGACTCTCTCCCGTTGGGACTCGTTGGTGTGATGCGGGAAGACGATGGGGGCGAGGCCGTCGAGCGAGCGCGCCGCGAGGCGGAGCGCGCCGACGACCTGGCCCTGGCTGCCGAGCTGCGCGGGCGCCAGGCGGACCTCGTTGCCCGCGCCGGGCAGGCGGTGGCGCTCGAGCTCCTCGCGCAGGCCGGCGAGGACCGGCTCGGTCGCGAACGCGGGGTCGCCGCCGAGGACGATCATGTCCGGGTCGAGCAGGTGGCTGGCGTTCGCGAGCACGCGACCGAGCGCGCGGCCGGCGTCCGCCAGCAGGCGGGTGACGCGCGGATCGCCGCCCTGGAGCGCTCGCAGCAGGTCGTCGCCGGGCAGCTCCTCGCCGGTGCTCTGCAGCAGCTGGCGGCGGACTGCCGGGCCGGACGCCACGGTCTCGAGGCAGCCGCGGCCGCCGCAGCGGCAGGGCACCCCGTTCGGGACCACGGCGATGTGCCCGAGCTCGCCGGCGATGCCGTTGCTGCCCTGGAGCAGCCGGCCGCCGCTGATGATCCCCGCGCCGACGCCCGAGCTGATCTTCACGTAGATCAGGTCGTCCACGCCGCGGGCGGCGCCGGCGACGTGCTCGCCGAGCGCGCCGAGGTTGGCGTCGTTGTCGACGGCGACGGGCACCCCCAGCCGCTCCTCCAGCGCGGTCGACAGCGTCGTGCCGCTCCATCCGGGGAGCAGCGACGTCGAGCCGATCCGTCCGGTGCTGCGGTCGACCGGGCCGGGGACGCCCGCGCCGCACGCCAGGATCTCGTCCGGGGCGACCTCGGCCTCCTCGCGAACGACGTCGGCCAGCCGCCGCGCCACCCGCAGGGCGTTCTCCATGCCGCGGTCCACGTCGGCGCGCTCGGAGCGCGCGCTGAGGATCCGTCCCGCCAGATCGGACACGGCCACGCGGACGTGGGCGTGGCCGAAGTCGACGCCGAGGACGGCGCCGGCCCGACGCGTGAGGCGCACGGTCTCGGGCCGGCGACCGGTCCCGTTCGTGCCGCTCGCCGCGCCGCCGCCCGGTGAGGCGGGGACGACGCAGACGAGCCCGTCGCGCTCGAGGTCGCGCACGAGCGCGGAGACGGTGGCCCGCGACAGCCCCGTCCGCTGCGCCAGCTCGGCGCGCGTGACGTAGGGCTCCGCCCGCAGGGCGTCGACGACCCGCTGGGCGGACGTCCGCCCGAGGCGGTGTGTGCGAGGGCTCACCATGGCGACGGCGGCATGAAACACCCTCCTAAAGCGCTCGTCAAGGGGTTTCGTCGATTTCTGGCGATATGAGGCCAGAAACAGCCGTCTGATCTGTCGAAAGTTGACGGAATGGGATGGCCGTTCGGGGGGTGACCGCCGTACTCGCGCGAAGTCGGGTGGCCGAACACGCGGTTGGTTCGCCAGGAGGCGCGTCCCCCGCGCGGGCCGTACGATCGGCGCATGGCCGACCTGCGCGTCCTGCGCATCCCGCACTCGACGAACGTGGAGCGCATCGCCCTCGCCGCCGCGCACAAGGGGCTGACGGTGGAGTGGATCGACGTCGACCCCGACGACCGCCGGGCAGTCCGCGACGTCAGCGGTCAGGACCTCGTGCCGGTGCTGCTGCTCGACGACGGCGAGGCCCTCGCCGACTCGCCGCGGATCCTGGAGTGGATCGAGGAGCGCTGGCCGACGCCGTCGCTGTGGCCCGCCGATCCCGGCGACGCGTCCCTCGCCGACGTGTTCTGTCACCGCTTCAACGAGGTGTGGAAGGGGCCGCCCAACCGCATCGCGGCCGTGCTGGGGCCCGTCGGCTTCGACACCGACCGCCTGACGGACCGCCAGCGCCGGGCGGTCGAGGAGGACGCCGCGCGCATGCGCACGTGGCTCGACCGCTTCGAGGAGCGACTGGGCGAGCACGAGCACCTGTGCGGCGACGCGTTCGGGATCTGCGACGTCACCGCCTACCCCTTCCTGCGCTACGGCCTGCGCCCGCCCGCCGCCGACGACGTGGATCCCGACGGCTTCCACCGGGTCCTGCACGAGCACGGGCGGTTCGACGCCGCCAGCCACCCGCGCCTGACGGCCTGGGTCGACCGGGTGGCGGCGCGGCCCCAGGCCTGACGCGCCGACCGGGCCCGCGGTCCCGCGCGTGCGCGGGACCGCGTTCGGCGACTACGCGCTGCGGACAGCGGCCAGCGCGGCCGCCTCGAGCGCGCGGTGCAGCTCGCGGTTGGCGGCCCGCTCCGTCCGCACGTAGAGGACCGACAGGCCGGCCTCGCCGGCGGCCGCCCGCAGCGCGGGGACCAGGTCGCCGCGCCGGACGACGCGGTGCAGGGTGCCGCCCGCCGCGGCGACGATCGCGTCGACGTCCAGGCCGGTGGGGGTCATGACGTGGCGCTCGACGTCGGGGGTCGGCTCCGCGCCCACCGGCAGGAAGTGGAAGATGCCCCCGCCGTCGTTGTCGACGAGCACGACCGTCAGGTCCACGCCGCTCCGGCCGAGCGCCAGCAGCGAGCCGACGTCGTGCTGCAGCGCCACGTCGCCGAGCAGCACGTGCACGGGGCCGTCGCCGGGCGCACGGCCGAGCGCCAGGCCCCAGGCGGTGGCGAGCGTGCCGTCGATGCCGTTCGCGCCGCGGTTGGCGAGCACGCGCACGGCCTCGCGCGGCGCCATGAACGCCTCGACGTCGCGGATCGGCATGGATGCGGCGACGAGCAGCGTGGCGGCGGGCGGGAGCAGCGCGACGAGCTCGCGGGCCAGCCACGGCTCGGTCGGCGCGTCGTCGGCCCCGGCGCCGTCCAGGAGCGGCGCCTGGGCGGCCACGACGGCGTCGTCGGTGCGGCGCCAGGCCGGCAGCCACGCCGGGTCGCGCTCGACGTGCGCCAGCCGCGGCGCCAGCTCGCGCAGGAGCGGCAGCGGCGCGGCGACCACCACGTCGGAGAGGACCCCGTCGGGGTCCTGCCACACGCCGTCGGCGGCGACGTGCACCTGCGGCACCTCGGGCGGCAGACCGGCGAGCCACCGGCGCAGCGGCTTGCTCGTCGGCAGGTCGCCCAGGCGCAGCACCAGCTCGGTGCCGGCGGGGGCGGCGCCCGGGTCCCGCAGGAACGCGTCGTACGCGGCGATCGCCGCGGTGCCGCGCCGGGCGCCCGAGAGCGGGTCGGCCAGCAGCGGCACGCCGAGCAGCTCGCAGAGGGCCGCGAGCGCGGGCCCCAGCTCGGGATCGGTCTCGTGCCGGCCGGCGACGACGACGGCGCGGGGCCGGGTGGCCAGCAGCTCGGCCACCCGCCGGAGCGCGTCGGCGTCCGGGGCGCCCAGGCGACCGGTGCGCCGGGCCCACGGCGCGCCGCCGGGCCGGGCGGGCCGCGGCCCCTCGGGCGCGGGCCCGGTGGGCGCGAGCGGCTCGCGTAGCGGCAGGTTCAGGTGGACGGGGCCGGGGGTCGCGAGCCCGCCGGTGGCGGCGAAGCAGGCGCGGGCGGCGAGCGTGCGGGCGTAGCGCACCCCGGCCGCGTCGGCCGTGTCGAGGCCGAGCTCGTGCGCCCAGCGGACGCTGCCGCCGAAGATGCCGTTCTGCTCGATGGTCTGGCCCGCGCCGACGTCGCGCAGCTCGGCCGGGCGGTCGGCGGTCAGGACGAGCAAGGGGACGCGGGCGTGGTGCGCCTCGACCACCGCGGGCAGGTACTGGGCCACCGCCGACCCGGACGTGCAGCAGAGGATCGCCGGCCGCCCCGTCGCCTTCGCGAGCCCGAGGGCGACGAACCCGGCGGTGCGCTCGTCGACGACGCTGTGGGTGGTCAGGCCCTCGGCCGCGGCGAGCGCGAGCAGCAGCGGCGTGTTGCGGGACCCGGGCGAGGTGACGGCGTCCGTGATCCCCGCCCGCACGAGCTCCTCGACGAGCGCGGCCGCCAGCACGCGGCTCCCGCGCCCGTCGCGGAGGGGAGGAGCGGGCACGTCGGTCACCCACCGAGGGTGCCACGAAACGCGGGCCGGCGTCGCTCTGCGAGCCTGCGCGGATGGCCCGGCGCACGATCCTCGCCCTCCACGGCTTCGGCGGCTCGGGCGCGTCGTGGGACGGCGTGCGGGACGCGCTCGCGGCGGCGGCGCCGGGGTGCTACGACGTCGTGGCGCCGGACCTGCGGGGGCACGGGGCGGCCGCGGGCGAGCGGCCGGTCGACCTGCCGGCCACGCTCGCCGATCTGCGGGCGCTGCTCGACGCGCGGGCGGGGGAGGACGTCGTGCTCGCGGGCTACTCCATGGGCGGCCGCATCGCGCTGCACCTGGCGCTCGCGGAGCAGGCGCGGCTGTCGGCGGTGGTGCTCGTGTCGTCGACGTCGGGGATCGAGGACCCGGCGGAGCGCGAGCGGCGCGTGCAGGCGGACGAGGCGCAGGCGGCGTTCCTGGAGCGCGAGGGGCTCGAGGCGTTCGCGGAGCGCTGGGCCGAGCTGCCGCTGTGGGACGGGGACCCCGACGACGCCCGGCGGGCGCAGCGCGAGGCGCTCCTCGCGGGCGACGCCGCCGGGCTCGCGGCCGCGCTACGCGGTCTGGGGGCGGGCGCGGTACCCGCGGTGGGGCCGCGACTGCCGGCGCTTGCGCTGCCGCTGACCGTCGTCAGCGGCGCGCGCGACGGCCGCTACGGCGCGATCGGCGCGCGCCTCCTGGGCCTTGCGGCGCAGCCGGCGGGCCAGGTCGTTGTTCCCGACGCCGGCCATGGCCTGCTGCGCGAGGCGCCGGCCGCGGTGGCTGCGGCGCTGCGTGCGCTGGACTGAGGACTCGGGCTGGGTCATCGGGCGGGCCTTTCCTGGGGGGTCGAAGTGCTGGTGCCCAGGAGCTCGTCGGCGGTAACGACATCCACGAGGCCGTCCGCGCGCAGGCCGTGGGCGGCCTGCCAGCGGGCGACGGCGGCGCCGGTGCGCGCGTCGTACGTGCCGGTCACGTCGGTCGGCGCCAGGTAGCCGTCGGCGACGAGCCGGTGCTGGACCGGGCCGGCGTCCGCGGCGGGGGCGGCCGCCATCCCGATGCCGGTGGCCGACAGGGCCACGACGCCGGCGACGGCGACGGGCCGGGCGGCAGCGCGCATGCGGGCGGCGGGGCGGCGGCGGGATGAGGGGCGGGGCGGTTGCGACGACATCTGCGGCGACTCCTGGGGACGGGAATCGAGACTGGTTGCATCCTTTCGCCGGTACCTGAAGCGGACCTATGCGCGGGGGGTACGTGACGTGAAATCTTCGTCGCCCCCGCGCAGGTCCGTGCCGCGGCGCTCCGCCGCGGCCGGTGGACTACGCCAGCCCGCGGGCGGCGCGGCCCTCGGCGCGCAGGCGCTTGGCGATCTCCATGTCCTGGACCGAGGGCTCCTTGCCGTCGATGCCGGGGCCCTCGAAGATCACCGGCAGGCCGGCGAACCGCGGCTCGCTCAGCAGCGCGGCGATGCCGTCCTCGCCGATCTCGCCCGTGCCGAGCGGCGCGTGGCGGTCGCGGTTGGAGCCGAGCGGCGTCTGCGAGTCGTTGACGTGCATGCAGCGCAGGCGGTCCAGGCCGAACGCCTTGTCGGCCTCCTCCAGGACCCCGTCGAGCGCCTCGCGCGAGCGCACGTCGTAGCCCGACGCGAGCAGGTGGCAGGAGTCCAGGCAGAAGCCGATGCGCTCGTGGCCGCCCGACACCTCGAGCAGGGTCGCGAGCTCGTCGAACGAGCGCCCGAGCGTGCCGCCGGCGCCGGCGGTGTCCTCGAGCAGCAGCGGGCAGGACTCCGACTCGGCGAGCGCCTCCTTGAACACGTCCCCGCAGCGGGCGAGCGCCTCGCCGACGTGGCCGTCCTTCGCGGAACCGGGGTGCAGGACCACGCCGTCGGCGCCGATCGCGTCGCCCACCCGCAGGGAGTGCGTGATGGCGGTGAGCGACTTCTCGCGCAGCTCGGGGTCGGGCGTGCCGGCGTTGCTCAGGTACAGCGCGTGGATGACGACGCTGCGGATCGGCGACGCCGCCAGGTCCTCGCGGAACTGCGCGATCGACTCCGGGCTGTGGTTCGTCGGCGCCCAGCGGCGCGGCGACTGGCTGAAGATCTGGATCGCCTCGCAGCCGCGCTCGACGCCGCGCTCGACGGCCTTCGGCAGGCCGCCCGCGGGGGAGACGTGGAGGCCGAGGAGGGGGAGGTCGCCGGTGTCGGACATGGCGGCGGACGTTAGCGGGGCACGGCCGCCCGGCGACCCTCCGCGGGGCGCGCCGACCACGAGCCCGGGACCCGCGACGGGTCCGGTCCGCCCTCCGGGGTCAGATCAGGCCCGGCGTGCGCGGGACGCTGATCGTCCCGTCGCGCGGGACGAGCCGGCCGGCCAGGTCGCCGAGGCTCTCGTCGCCCAGCGCGACGGCGTCGAGGGCGGCGGGCTCGAACAGCGAGAGGGTGGCCAGGCCGGAGGCGTCGCGCAGGCGCAGCGCGGCCGCGACGTGGACTGCGGCGGCGACGCCGAGCGGCCCGTCCCAGGCCGAGGCGAGGAGCACGTCGGCGCGCGTCGAGCGGGCGAGGGTCGCGCGGGCGAGCAGGCCGCCGATGCCGCCGGAGCGCCCGACCTTCAGCACGACGGCGTCGGCGGCGCCCGACGCGATCGCGCCCGGCACGTCGGCGGTCTCGTCCATCGCCACCCGCACGGGCAGGCGGTCACGGACGGTGCGGATGCGCTCGATCCCGTGGACCGGCTCCTCGACGAGCTCGACGCCGTACGGCGAGAGGGTGTCGATGGCCTGCAGGGCCTCGTTGACGGTCCAGCCGCCGTTCGCGTCCAAGCGCAGCGCCACGTCGGGACCGATCGCCTCGCGCACGGCCCGCACGCGCTCCTCGTCGTCGGGCAGACCGACCTTCAGCTTCACCGTCTCGAAGCCGGCGTCGGCGGACTCGCGCGCGTACTCCGCGGCGTCCTCGGGGTCGTGGCCGCCGATCGTGGCGTTCACGGGCACCCAGCGGAACGGGTCGTCGGTGAGCATCCCGGCGACGGAGCGACCCTCGCGGCGCGACGCGCGGTCCCAGAGCGCCATGTCGATCGCGCCGATGGCGTGCGGGACGTCGGTGACGGCCCGGCAGCGCTCGAGCGCCTCGGCGCCGGTGCCGTCGCGCATGCCGGCCAGCGTGGCGCGGCAGCGTTCGAGGGCGGCCGCGCACGCCGCGAGCGCGACGCCGTCGTAGGGCTCGAGCGGCGCGGCCTCGCCGTAGCCGATCAGCCCGTCGTCGTCCTCGAGCTCGACGAGCAGCAGCCGCCGCTCGGCGACCTCGCCCCACGCGGCCCGCATCGGCTGCGCGAGCCGCAGGGCGACCTCCCGGATGCGCAGATCCACGCGCGCCAGCCTAGTGCGCGGGCGGCCGGCCCGTCGCCCGGGCGGACCGCGGTCCGGCCCGGCGGCCCGTGGCCGGACCGCCGGCTGCCTCGCCGGGCCGGCCGGCGACCGTCAGGAGAGCACGATGCCGACGGAGAGCAGCACGCAGACGAGCAGCTCGAGCTGCCCCGTGCCGGCCAGGACGCCGTTGAGCGTCGGGCCGTCCGTGTGGGTCGCGACGGTCCGCGCCAGGCGGACGGCGAGCGGGGCGGTCAGCACGACGAGCAGCACCCAGGGGGAGAGGTCGCCGTCCGTGAAGCCGAGCACCGCGGTCACGACGTAGGCCAGGGCGAGCATCGCGGCGTACATGCGCCGCGTCGCCGGGCGGCCCAGGCGCACGGCGAGGGTGTTCTTGCCGGCGCGGCGGTCCGTGTCGATGTCGCGCACGTTGTTGACGACGAGCACCGCCGCGGCCAGCAGGCCGACCGGCACGGCCAGGGCCAGGGCCGTGGCGTCGAAGTCCTCCGTCAGCACGTAGTGGGTGCCGGTGACGGCGACGAGGCCGAAGAAGAGGAAGACGAACACCTCGCCCAGGCCCTCGTAGCCGTAGGGCCGCGGGCCGCCCGTGTAGAGCAGGCCGGCGACGATTGACGCGGCCCCGATCGCCAGCACGACCCAGCCGGCCTCGGCGATGAGGTAGGCGCCGCAGAGCACGGCGAGGCCGAACGTGACCCACGTCGCCACGAGCACCTGGCGCGGGGGGACGAGGTCGCCGGCGGTCACGCGCACCGGGCCCAGGCGATCCTCGGTGTCGGCGCCGCGGCGGGCGTCGGAGTAGTCGTTGGACAGGTTCGCGCCGACCTGGATGAAGAGGGCGCCGAGGACGGCGGCGAGGAACGGCAGCAGCCGGAAGGCGTCCTGGTGGATCGCGAGCGCCGCGCCGACGAGGACGGGCGCCAAGCCGACGGGCAGCGTGCGTGGGCGCGCGGCGAGGATCCAGATGCGGACCGGACTG
The DNA here is from genome assembly GCF_017916475.1 of Patulibacter sp. SYSU D01012. GTDB lineage: Bacteria > Actinomycetota > Thermoleophilia > Solirubrobacterales > Solirubrobacteraceae > Patulibacter. The sequence continues at coordinate 53,691 of NZ_JAFMTB010000003.1, read as the reverse complement.
GGGCGGGATCCGCCCCCGGTGAACTCGGCGTGCGTGCTCATACGCCCAGGGACGATAGGGCGCGGATCGTCCCCGGGGCCGGCCGCGCGGAGCCGGCCGACCCCGGCGACGGCGACCGGCCCGGTCGCCGCGGCCGGCCGGGCGCTACGGGCGCCGGGGGAAGCGCGAGAAGTCGGGACGGCGCTTCTGCTTGTAGGCGTCGCGGCCCTCCTGCGCCTCCTCCGAGCCGTAGAAGAGGAGGTTGGTGTCGTGCGCGAGCTGCTGCAGGCCGGCGTAGCCGTCCTCGGCGGCGTGGAAGCTCGCCTTCAGCAGCCGCAGCGCGAAGGGCGAGTTCTGCAGCATCTCCTCGCACCACGCGACGGTCTCCTCCTCGAGGCGCTCGAGCGGGACGACGGTGTTGACCAGGCCCATCGTCAGGGCCTCCTGCGCGGAGTACTGGCGGCAGAGGAACCAGATCTCCTTCGCCTTCTTCGGCCCCACGGCGTCGACGAGGACGGACGCGCCGAAGCCGCCGTCGAACGAGCCGACCTTGGGCCCGGTCTGGCCGAAGCGCGCGTTGTCGGCGGCGATCGTCAGGTCGCAGAGCAGGTGCAGGACGTGGCCGCCGCCGATGGCGTAGCCGGCGACCATCGCGACGATCGGCTTGGGCGTGCGGCGCATCTGCACCTGCAGGTCCGTCACGTGGAAGCGGCCGACGGACGAGCCCGAGGGCTGGCGCTGCGGGTTGTCGGGGTCCTCGAGGTAGCCCGAGTCGCCGCGGACGGACTGGTCGCCGCCCGAGCAGAACGCCAGGGGGCCCTGGCCGGTCAGGATGATCGCGCCGACGGTCGTGTCCTCGCGGGCGCGGTCCATCGCCTGCGAGATCTCGACGATGGTCTGCGGGCGGAAGGCGTTGCGGACCTCCGGCCGGTCGATCGTGATCTTCGCGATGCGGACGGGGTGCTCCGCGTCGCCCGCGCTCGTGTCCGCCAGCTCGTAGCGGATGTCGGTGTAGTCGCTCCCGGCGGGGGCGGTCCAGGTGACGGTCACGGGTGCTCCTTCGGTCGCCGTGTGGCCGACCCGGGAGGCTAGACGCGCGGGGCCGCGGGCGGCGCGGCGGGACGGGTCGGGCGCACCGTACCGGCGGGCGTGGACGGCGTCATCTGGCGTCCCGTCGCTCGCGCGTGCGCGGGTCGACCGCCGCGCCCGGGCGGCTCGCCGCTCGCGTCGGGCGCCGGAGTAGCCTCGACCGGGTGCCCACCGTCGAGTCCTGGCTCCTGCGCGCCGCCCGCCGGCGCCCCGACCACGAGGCGCTCCCCGGCACGACGTACGCGGCGCTGCGGGCCGAGGTCGACGACGTCGCCCGGCGGCTGTGGGGCGCGGGCGCGCGCCCCGGCGCGCGCGTCGGCCTGGTGCTGCCGCCCGGCCGGCCCTTCGTCGTCGCGCTCCACGCCCTGCTGCGCGTCGGCGCCGAGGTCGTGCCGCTCGACCCGCGGCTGCCGGCCGCCGAGCGCGAGCGCCGGCTGGCCGGTGCGCCGCTCGCCGTCGACGCCGACCTGGACGTGGCGGCGCTCGCCCCGGCGCCGGACGCCGCGCTGCGCGACCGCCTCGACCTGGCGGACACCGCGATCGTCGTCCACACGAGCGGGACGAGCGGTGCGGCCAAGCCGATCCCGCTGACCTACGGCAACTGGCTGTGGAGCGCCCTCGGATCGGCCGCCGCCCTGGGCTGCCCGCCCGGCGAGCGGTGGCTCTGCGCGCTGCCGCTCAACCACGTGGGCGGCCTGTCCGTGCTGCTGCGCTCGACGATCGCCGCCACGACCGCGGTCGTGCACGAGGGTTGGGACACCGAGCGCGTGGTGGCGGCGCTGACGGGCGCCCGCCCGCAGGACGGCCCGCCCCCGACGATGATCTCGGTCGTCCCGACGACGCTGCGGCGGCTGCTCGACGCCGGCCTGCGCCGGCCGCCCGCGCTGCGCTGGGCCCTCCTGGGCGGCGCGGCGATCCCGGCGGGGCTCGTCGAGGAGGCCCAGGAGGCCGGGGTGCCGGTCGCCCCGACGTACGGCATGAGCGAGGCCGCGAGCCAGATCGCGACCTTCGGCGTCCCGCTGTTCTGCACCCGCGTCTGGGTGGCCGGCCCGGACGGCGCGCCGACCCGCGAGCCGGGCGTGGTCGGCGAGGTGCTCGTGGCCGGCCCCACGGTCTCCGCGACGGTCGTGGGCCCCGCCGGGCGGCTGCGCACCGGCGACCTGGGCGCCTTCGACGCCCGCGGGCACCTGGCGATCGTCGGGCGCGTGGCGGACACGATCATCACGGGGGGCGAGAACGTGCTGCCCCTCGAGGTCGAGCGGGTGCTCGAGGCCGACCCCGCCGTGGCCGAGGCCGCGGTCTTCGGCCGCCCCGATCCCGAGTGGGGGGAGCGGGTCTGCGCGCAGCTGGTGCCGGCGGTCGGCGCCACCGTCGAGCCCGACGCCGTCCGCGCCCGCGCCGCCGCCGCGCTGCTGCCCCACCAGCGCCCGCGCGAAATCGAGGTCGTCGAGACGCTGCCGCGGACTCCCTCGGGCAAGCTGCTGCGCCGCGAGCTGCGCTGACGGCCGGGCGCCCCGCCGGGGTCGGCCGGGCCCTGCGCTCGCCGGCCGCGGCCGCCGGGCCGCCGGACCCGGCGGCCCGGTCCGCGGCACCGGCGCGTGCGGCGGGCGTGGCGGGGGCCTTTGCCACGATGGAGGGGTGAGCACCGAGTCCGACGCCACGCCCGACGAGCTGCGCGCCCGCGCCCGCCGACGCTGGGAGGCCCAGGCGCCGATCTGGGAGCGCGAGCGCGCGTGGTTCGACGCCGCGGTCGACCCGGTCGCCCACGCGATGATCGACGCGATCGCCCCGCAGCCCGGCCACGTGGTCCTCGAGGCCGCCGCCGGCCTGGGCGAGACCGGCCTGCTGGCCGCCGAGCTCGTGCACCCGGGCGGCCGGGTCATCCTGAGCGACGGCGCCGAGGCGATGGTCGCGGCGGCTCGCCGGCACGCCGAGGAGCGGGGCATCCAGAACGTCGAGGCGTCCGCGATGGAGCTCGAGTGGCTCGACATGCCGGCCGCGTCGGTGGACGCCCTGCTCGTCCGCTTCGGCTACATGCACGTGCAGGACCCCGAGACCGCGCTGCGCGACGCCCGCCGCGTCCTGCGACCCGGCGGCCGGCTGGCCTTCGCCGTCTGGGACCGGGTGGAGGACAACCCCTGGCTCGGCGCCGCGATGGAGGTGCTGCACCGCCACGGCCTTCTCGAGACGTGGCCCGTGCCGGACAGCGAGCCGAACCCCTTCGCCCTCGCCTCGCGGGAGCGGCTGGAGGAGCTCGTCGGCGGCGCCGGCTTCGTGCTGCCGCAGACCGACCGGATCGAGGTGCGCTTCCGCTCCGCCAGCGCGGCCGAGCACCGGCAGCGCGTCCTCGAGATCTCCGACCGCGCGGCCCGCGCGCTCCAGGACGTCGCGGGGGAGGGCCGCACCGCGATCGAGGCCGAGATCGACGCCGCCTACGCCGCGTTCCCGGACCCCGACGGCCCCGAGGGCGCGGTCGCCGTCCCGGGCGGGGCGCTGGTGATCGCCGCCGACGCCTGATCGGTATCGGGTACGGACGAACGGGATCCCGAACACCGCACCGCGCGGACGGGCGTCCGCGCGTAGACTGCCGGGCCATGTTCTACGACGACGACGCAGACCTGACGCTGCTCGACGGCAAGACCGTCGCCATCATCGGGTTCGGATCGCAGGGTCACGCCCACGCCCAGAACCTCAAGGACTCCGGCGTCAGCGTCGTCGTGGGCCTCCGCGAGGGCTCCTCGTCCGTGAAGAAGGCGCAGGACGCCGGCCTCGAGGTCCTCTCGATCGCCGACGCCGCGTCGAAGGGCGACGTCGTCCAGTTCCTCGTCCCCGACGAGCTGCACCGCGACGTGTGGGCCGAGGCGAAGGACGGCATCTCCGCCGGCAACCTCGTCCTCTTCGGCCACGGCTTCTCGATCCTCTACGGCGAGGTCGAGCCGCCCGCCGACGTCGACGTCGCGCTCGCCGCCCCGAAGGGCCCGGGCCACCTCGTCCGTCGTCAGTACCTCGAGGGCTCCGGCGTCCCCGGCCTGATCGCCGTCCACCAGGACGCGACCGGCAACGCCCGCGACCTGACCCTGGCGTACGCCAAGGGCATCGGCTGCACCCGCGGCGGCGTCATCGAGACGACGTTCAAGGACGAGACCGAGACCGACCTGTTCGGCGAGCAGGCCGTCCTGTGCGGCGGCACCTCCGCCCTCGTGCAGACGGGCTTCGAGGTCCTCACCGAGGCCGGCTACTCGCCCGAGATGGCGTACTTCGAGGTCCTCCACGAGCTCAAGCTCATCGTCGACCTGATGTACGAGAAGGGGCTGGCCGGCATGCGCTACTCCATCTCGAACACCGCCGAGTACGGCGACCTGACCCGCGGCCCGCGCGTCGTGAACGCGGAGACGAAGAAGGAGATGCAGAAGATCCTGGGCGAGATCCAGGACGGCACCTTCGCCCGCGAGTTCATCGCCGAGCACCGCGCCGGCAACGAGAACTTCAACCGCCTGCGCGAGCAGCAGGCGGCCCTCCAGATCGAGAAGACCGGCAAGGAGCTCCGCTCGAAGATGGACTGGATCGACGACTCGGGCTTCGCCCAGGGCTGACGACATCACCTGAGGCACCCGCCTCGCGGCGCCCCGAGCCACCCACGGATCCGTCGCGGGGAGCACCCCAGCGACGGCTCCGCGGTCGGCCCGGTGCATCCACGATCCGGGACCCTCAGGCGACGTCGCCCGCTCCGTCGCGTGGGCGGGTGAGGACGCGCCCACCGTCATGCCTCCGGCCACCCGGCGGCTGGCGCGGGCGCGGGCCGGGTACGCGGACCGCATGAGCTTCGACGACGACGAGCCGACCCGCATGTCGCCGCGGGTGCCGCAGCCGCCCGCGGGGGGCGGTCCGCCGGCCGGGACGCCGCGCGAGCCGCACCCGCCGGCCGGCCGGCCTCGCGACCCGGCGACGCCCGTCGCCGCGGCCGCGCCGGCGGCCGCATGGCCGCAGGAGGATCCACGCCTGGTGGTGCTCGAGGAGCGGCTGAGCAGCCTGCGCACGGCGCTCCTGGCGTTCGCGGCGGTCGCCGTCGTGGCGCTCGGCCTGGCGACGTGGGCCCTGCTGCGCGACGGCGGCGACAGCGGATCGTCGGGCGGCACGAGCACGCGCGCGCTGCGCGAGCGCGTGTCGTCGCTCGAGGACCGCCTGGACGGCCGCGCCACCGACGGCGACGTGGAGAAGGTCGCCAAGCAGGTCGACGCTCTCGAGGAGCAGGTGAAGGCGCAGCCGGCGACCACGACGACGCCGGCGCCGGACACCGGCGACGAGCAGGCGGTGTCGGGTCTGCAGGATGACGTCCAGGAGCTGCAGCGGCAGGTGCAGCAGCTGCAGCAGGCCGCGGCGAACGCCGGCGACGACGGCGCGGCCCCGGACGACGGCACCACGACCACCCCGTAGCCGCTCCCCGCGCGCGGGCGGTCCGCGCCCGCGCCCCGGGCCGCGCGCCCCTGCCGGGTGTGGGCGCCGCGCCGCGCCGCCGCCCGCCGTCCCCTCCGCCTACTCCGCGGGTGCCGTGTCCACGAGCGTCAGCGCGGCCCGCAGGAGCGCCAGGTGGCTGAGGGCCTGGGGCAGGTTGCCCCAGAACGCGCCGTCGTCGGCGTCGATCATCTCGCTCAGCAGCCCGACGTCGTTCGTCAGCGGGAGCAGCTCCTCCATCAGCGCCGTCGCCTCGTCGCGCCGGTCCAGGCACGCGAGGGCGTCGACGACCCAGAACGCGCAGGCGACGAACGTCTTCTCCTCGCGCTCCGCGCCGCTGAAGCGGTACAGGAGCGGGCCGCGGCCCAGCTCCCCCCGCACCGCGTCGACCGTCGCGTGCATCCGCGGCCCGCGGTCGAAGCCCGAGCCGGCGTGCAGCAGGACGGACGCGTCCAGGCCGTCCGCGCCGGGGTACCACACGTACGCGCCGCGCTCCTCCGACCAGCACTCCTCCTGCACCCACGCGTGGATGCGGTCGCGCTCGCGCTCCCAGCGCCCGTCGTCGCCCGACACGTGGCCCTCGCGAGCCATCCGCACCGCGCAGTCGAGCGCGAGCCAGCAGCCCATCTTCGAGCTCGTGTAGTGCCGCGACTCCTCCAGCTCCCACATGCCGGCGTCGGGCTGGCGCCAGATGTCGCAGGTGCGGTCGGCGACGTCGGCGACCATCCGGGCCGTCGCGATGTCGAGGACGTTCCCGTCGTCGACGTACAGCTGCACGATGTTCAGGACGTCGCCGTAGACGCCGAGCTGCAGCTGGTCGCGCGCCTGGTTGCCCGACACGACGGGCCCGTGGCCGCGCCAGCCCGGGACGTCGTAGGCCTTCGTGTCGTACGGCTCCGTCCCGTCCAGGGCGGAGAGCACCGGCACGTCGGGCCCCTGCTCGCGAGCGATCCGCAGGATCCACGAGACGTTGGCGTGCACGTCCTCGAACTCGCCCAGCCGGACGAGGTTGTGCAGGCTGTACGTCGAGTCGCGCAGCCACGACAGGCGGTAGTCCCAGTTCTTCGCCGTCGTGGCGCTCTCGGGCAGCGACGTCGTGGCCGCCGCCGCCATCGCCCCCGACGGGCTGTGGGAGAGCAGCTTCAGGGTCAGGGCGCTGCGCAGCACCGCCTCGCGCCACGGCCCCTCGTAGGTGAACTGCTCGCACCAGCGCCGCCAGTGCGCGACGGACCGCTCCACGTCCGCGCGGATGAAGTCCGGCCCGGGCATGCGCAGCGGCTCGCCGTGGCTCGAGACGAGCGCGACGAGGTGCTCGGAGCCCCGTGTCGCGACGAAGCGCCCGGTCACGTGGCGGTCCTCGACCGCGACGTCGCCGGCGTCCGCCGTGCAGACGGCCATCGTCAGCTGCGCCAGGCGCAGCACCGCCCCGTTGTCCGTCTGCTCGGCCCACGGCGCGGCGGTGCCCAGCCGGGTCCCGGGCGAGACGCACCAGCTCATCGCCACCTCGCCCTCGAGGCCCTCGATCCGGCGCGCCAGCTCGCCCCACGGCAGCCGGCCCGTCGTGCCCATGTTCACCGCGTCCGTCACGCGCACGCGGCCGCCCGCGGTGCGGTACTCCGTCTGCAGGACGTTCGTGTCCGGCAGGTAGCGGCGGGAGACCTCGTGCGGGTCGTCGGGGGCGAGCGACAGGTAGCCGCCGTCCTCGGCGTCGAGCAGCCGCGCGAACGGCGGCATCGAGTCCATGTCGGGCAGCGGGTACCAGTCGATGGAGCCGTCGTGCGCGACGAGCGCGATCGTGCGGCCGTTGCCGATCGCGGCGTACGCGCGCAGGTCGACGTACCCGTCCGCGTCGCGGTCGGGCAGGTCCTCCAGGGCGACCGGGGCGGGCCCGCCGCCGCTCACAGGTCGTACAGCTCCCCGTACTTCTCGCCGAGGTAGCGCAGCAGCGGCTCGGGATCCAGGCCGCCGCCGGTGACGGCGCGCAGCAGCTCGTCGCCCGTGCGCGTGCGGCCGTAGCGGTGGACGTGCGCGCGCAGCCAGTCGCGCAGCGCCGCCGGGTCGCCGGCCGCCAGCCGGTGGTCCAGGTCCGGGATCGCGACGTGCGCGGCCTCCCACAGCTGCGCGGCGATCATCGTGCCGAGCGCGTAGGTCGGGAAGTAGCCGAGCACGCCGTGCGCCCAGTGCACGTCCTGCAGCACGCCGTCGGCGTCGCTCGGGACGTCGATGCCCAGCAGCTCCGTCGTCCGCGCGTTCCAGGCCGCGGGCAGGTCGTCGACCTCGAGGGTGCCCTCGAGGAGCGCCACCTCGAGCTCGAAGCGCAGCAGGATGTGCAGGCAGTACGTGGCCTCGTCGGCGTCGACGCGGATGAGCGACGGGCGGACGACGTTGACGTGGCGCAGGAAGTCGTCGAGCGCCAGGCCGTCCAGCCGGTCGGGGAACAGCTCCTGGGCCCGCGGGTACCAGTGCGACCAGAACGCGCGGGAGCGGCCGACCATGTTCTCCCACAGCCGGCTCTGCGACTCGTGGACGGCGAGCGACGTGCCGGTGCCGACGGTCGTGCGGTCCCACGCCGGGTCGATCTGGTGCTCGTACAGGCCGTGGCCCGTCTCGTGGAGGACGCCGAACAGCCCGATCGCGAGCGTGTGGTCCTCCTCCTTCGTCGTGATCCGCACGTCGTCGCGGGCCGGGTTGGCCATGAACGGGTGCTCGGCCTCGTCGATCCGCCACGCCGCGTCGTCGTAGCCGATCGACCGCGCCATCTCGAGCGCGAGGGTGCGCTGCACGTCGACGGGGAACGGACCCGGCAGGTCGCCGGGGTCGGGCCGCTCGGCGATGCGGGCGATGAGCGGCACGAGCCCCTCACGCAGGCGGGCGAAGACGCGCCGCACCTCGTCCGTGCGGGCGCCGGGCTCGTAGCGCTGCAGCAGGGCGTCGTAGGGGTGGTCGACCTCGGGGAAGCACGCGGCGTAGCGGCGGCAGAGCTCGACGTGCCGGCGCAGGACGGGGGCGAAGGCGGCGAAGTCGTCCGCCGCGCGCGCCGCGCTCCACACGCCCTGGGCCTCGACCGCGGTCTCGGCCATCTCGGCGACGAGCTCGGCGGGCACGCGCCGCGCGCGCTCGTGGTCCTCGCGCACCGCGCGGACCAGGCCGGCGTCCTCGCCGGCGGCCTCGGCGGCGTCGAGCAGCGCGCCGAGCGCCGGGTCGGCGGTGCGGTCGTGGGCCAGCCGCTCGATCGTCCCCGCCGCCTGGCCGCGCGCCGCCGCGCCGCGCGGCGGCATGTGCGTCTGCTGGTCCCAGTCCATGAGCATCGCCACGTGCTGCAGGTCGGCGATCTCGGCCAGGTGCTCGCGGAGCGCGGCGATGGGGTCGGCGGCGGGGCTCATCGGCGGATCATCGCGCGCGGCGGGGGCGGGCGCCGCGCGACGGCGCCCGCGCCGGCCGGCTCAGTAGGCGTCGGCCAGTCCCCGGACCAGGCCCGGCAGGCGGTCGTCGCCGCGGGCCAGCTCGAGCTGGCGCCGCTGGCCGTTCTGCCCGTGGACGAGCGCGCACACGCCCTCCAGCTCGTCGGCGCACCCCAGGTCCTGGGCGTGCGGGCGCAGGTGGGGGAGCAGCTCGTCGACGCGATCGGCCACCGGCACGCGCCGGCCCTCGGTCGCGACGATCAGCCGCGCGTCGGCGCCGTCGCGGGCGGCGACGAAGCGGTTCTCCTCCCACACCTCCTGCGGCGCGTGCGAGGCCTCCTCGGCCCACGCCTCCTCCAGCTCCATGCGCGCCAGGCACTGCACGAGCGCGACGAGCGACGCGGTCGCCTCCAGGTCGATCTGCGCGTCCATGATGCGGATCTCGAGGGTGCCGTAGCGCGGCACCATCCGCACGTCCCACCACAGGTACGTCGCGTCGGGGAAGGCCTCGCAGCCCGTGAGCAGGTCGACCGCGCCGACCCACTCCTCGTACGAGTCGAAGCGTCGGGGGATCCCCACGCGCGGGAACGCCTGGAAGAGCGGCGTGCGGGCCGACGCGAGGCCCGTGTCGCGGCCCTGCCAGAAGGGGGAGTTGCCCGAGAGCGCGAGCAGCAGCGGCAGGTGGACCCGCATGCGGTTGAAGACGTCGACCGCGGCGTCGGCGTCGGGCAGCGCCACGTGGACGTGCAGCGCGTACGTCGGCTCGCGGCGGGCGAGCTCGCGCATCGACCCGTAGACCTCGGCCTGGCGGTCGCCGCCGCCGAGGGCGGTCTCGCGCCACACGGCGAACGGGTGCGTGCCCGACGAGGCGACCGCCAGGTCGAGCGGCGCCACGGTCTCCTTCACCGCGTCGCGCAGGCAGCGCAGCTCGCGGGCCGCGTCGCCGACGGTCCGGGCCACGCCCGTCTCGATCTCGAGCGCCGCGGCGTGCGTCTCGGGGCAGACCTTCGTGCGCAGGTCCTCCGGCAGCCGCGGGAGGACCTCGTCCGCGGCCTGCGCCAGGTTCCAGCCGCCGGGGGAGAGCAGCATCAGCTCCTCCTCGACGCCGAGCGTGAACGACGCCGCGCGGGAGCGCTCGGGCCACGCCGCCCAGTCCGCGCCGGTGGCCTCCTTCGTGACCTCGCCGCTCATCGCAGCACCCACGTGTCCTTGGCGCCGCCGCCGCGCGAGGAGTTGACGACCATCTGGCCCTCCTCGAACGCGACGCGGGACAGGCCGCCGGGCACGAGCCGCCAGCCTCCTCCGCCGTCCGCGAGCGCGAACGGCCGCAGGTCGACGTGCCGGGGAACCAGGTCGTCGCCGACGACCGTCGGGTGGGTGGAGAGCACGACCGCGTCCTGGGCGATCCACGCGTGCGGGTCGCGGCGCGCCGCGTCGACGGCGTCGCGCAGCTCGGCGGCGTCGGCGCGCGGGCCGATGACGACGCCCTGGCCGCCCTGGCCGTCCCGCGGCTTGAACACGAGCCGCTCCGGCGCCTCGAACACGCGGTCGCGGGTCTCCGGGTCGCAGAGGTCGTGCACGTGCACGTCGTCGAGGATCGGCTCCTCGCCGCAGAAGTAGCGGATCAGGTCGCGCACGTAGGGGTAGACCGCCTTGTCGTCGGCCGCGCCGCAGCCGTAGGCGTTGGCGACGCCGATCGTGCCGGCGCGCAGGGCGGGCAGCAGCAGCTCGCCGTGCGGCGTCGGGGCCCCGTCGGGGCCGCGCAGCGACGCGACGTCGGTGCGGCGGTAGACCGCCACGACGGGCTCGCCGGTCTCGGCCAGCACGACGCGCTCGCCGCGCCGCCGCAAGCCGGCGGGCGTGACGATCGGGATCCCCATGAGCGCGGCCAGGCGCTGGTGCTCCCACCACGCCGTGTTCTCGGGGCCGTCGGAGAGGACGACCGCCGCGCCCTCGCCGGCGCCGGCGGGGACGGTCGAGCGCACGGCGGTCAGCAGGTCCGCGCCCAGCCGCGCGTGCAGGGCGCGGACCTCGTCCGGCAGCCCGCCGAGCGCCGTCGCGACCGCCTCGCGCGCGGCGAGCAGGTACGCCAGGCCGGACGGCACCCGGCAGTTGTCCTCGAGCACGCGGAACGCGCCGTCGGCGTCGCGGACCACGTCGAGGCCCGCGACGGCGATCCGCACGGGCGCGGGGGCCAGGCCGGCCAGCTCGTCCTCGACGAACCGGCAGCCGTCGAGCACGGACGCCGGCACGACGCCGTCGGCGATGGCGCGGCGCGGGCCGTGCGCGTCGGCGACCCAGGCGTCCAGCGCCCGCACCCGCTGGGTCAGGCCGGCCTCCAGGCGCGCCCAGTCGTCCGCGGCGATCGCGCGGGGGACGGGGTCGACGACGTAGGCGGCGTCGTCCTCGCCGAAGGTCATCCCCGTGGCGGCGACGGCCTCGGCGACCCGTTCGGCGGCCGCCCGCGGCCCGACGCGGTCGAGGGCCGCGAGGGCCTCTCGGTGCGTCGGCCGGACGGCGCCGTCGGGCGCGACGGCCTCGTCCCAGGCGTCGGCGGGAGGGGAGGGGGACACAGCAGCGTCGGTCGACATGCTGCGCTCCCCTCTGCCCGGCGCCGCGGTCCGCCACGCACCCGACCCCGACCACCGGGGGGGAGCGCCGCACCGCGGGACGACGCTCGTCCCGGCGTCCCACGCCCGACGCGCCGCGGCGCGTCGGGCGGCGCCACCCGCGGGCGCCGGGGCGCGGGCTATCGTCGCGGCATGCCCCGCCCGCACCGCCCGGTCCGCCCCGCGTGAAGGGCGAGCGGCGCCTGCGGCGCGGGACCGACGAGCTGCGCGAGCTCGTGGCCGGCGTGCCGCGGGCGTTCGCGTGCTGCGCGGCGCTCGCGCGGCTGCCGTACGACGACCAGGAGGCGATCCGCGCCGCCTGGGAGACGCTGACCGGCCGGGCGCCGGGACCGGACTTCCGGCTGGTGCCGCCGGTGCACTGCGACCACGGGCTGCGGCTGCGCGTCGGCGCCGGCGTGTTCGTGAACCACGGCTGCACGCTGAACGACATGGGCGGGATCGAGATCGGCGACCGGACCCTGATCGGGCCGAACGTCAGCCTGCTGACCGGCGGGCACCCCATGCCCGTCGCCGAGCGCCACGACGGCATCGTCGTGGCGCCGATCCGCGTGGGGGCCGACGTGTGGATCGGCGCGGGCGCGATCGTGCTGGGCGGGGTGACCGTCGGGGACGGCGCCGTCGTGGCGGCGGGCGCGGTGGTCACCCGCGACGTGCCGCCCGCCACGCTCGTCGCCGGCACCCCCGCGCGCGCCGTCCGCCGGCTCGACTGACCGCCGGGCCGGACGCGGCGCCCAGCCGGCGACGACGCGGTGGGCGGCCGTCGGCCGCGCGGCGCTAGACGGCCGCGGACGCGACCGGGCGGCCCGCGCGGGCCGCGGCCACCAGGCCGGCGAACAGGCCGGCGTGCCGGGGGTCCGCCACGAGCGACTCGGCGTGCCACTGGACGCCCACCAGGAACGGGTGGTCCGTCGCCTCGATCCCCTCGACGACCCCGTCGGAGGCCCGCGCCGTCACCCGCAGGCCGGCGCCCAGGTCGCGGACCGCCTGGTGGTGGAACGTGTTGACCGGCAGCGCGGGGCCGTGCTCGGCGACGCCCGTCAGCTGGGCCGTCAGCGTGCCCGGGAGCACCTCGACGTCGTGCGTCGTCCGGGTGCCCGGCGCGGTCTGCCGGTGCTCCAGGTCGGACGGCTGCTCCGTCGGCAGGTCCTGCCACAGCGTGCCGCCGCGGGAGACGTTGACGAGCTGCATCCCGCGGCAGATCGCGAGGATCGGCATCCCGCGCTCCTCGGCGGCGCGCAGCACGTCGCGCTCGCGCGGGTCCGCGTCCTTCTCGACGGGCCCCAGGTGGGGGTGCGGGTGCTCGCCGTACAGCCCCGGGTCGATGTCGGGACCGCCCGACAGGACGAGCGCGTCCAGGCGCTCGAGCAGCGCGCCGCCGCCGGGGCTCAGCGGCGGGAGGACGACCGGGATGCCGCCCGCCGCGGTGACGGCCGCGACGTAGTCCATGCCGAGCGACAGCTTGCGCTGCGGCGGCTCGGACTCCGGCGCCGGGATCGTCTGCTCCGGCGTGAAGAGCTCCGCGGTGGTGATGCCGACGAGGATCGGATCGCTCACCCCCTCGACGCTAGCGCGACGCCGCGTCGGAGTCGTCGCGACCCCGTGGCGGAACGGTGTCGCCGCCGGCCCGGACGCTCAGCCCGGTGCGCCCCGCCGACGCCCTCGCGCCGGCCGGCGCACGCGCGTCGTCACACGGCGGCGCCGGACGCCTGCGGTAGACTCGCCGGGCCGTCGCGACTGGCGCTGGAGCAGGTGGAACCGACCACCGGGGAGCGACGGCGGAGACCGCCGCGCGCCTGGGCACCGACCACCCTCCCGAACGAACCGAGGAGCAGCATGACCGGACCCAGCACGAACCCCGCGGCCGACGCGCCGATCGCCATCCCGGACGAGCTGAAGCCGGTCGACGGCCGCTTCGGCGCCGGCCCGTCGAAGGTCCGGCCGGCCCAGATCCAGGCACTGGCCGAGCGCGGCGCGGCCCTCATGGGCACCTCGCACCGCCAGAAGCCGGTGAAGGACCTCGTCGGCCGCGTGCGCACCGGCCTGGCCCAGCTCTTCTCGCTCCCCGAGGGCTACGAGGTCGCCCTCGGCAACGGCGGCGCCACCGCGTTCTGGGACGCCGCCGCCTTCGGCCTCGTCCGCGAGCGCGCGCTGCACCTGTCGTACGGCGAGTTCTCGTCGAAGTTCGCGAAGGCCACGAAGGGCGCGCCGTTCCTGGGCGACCCGGTCGTCGTGACCGCCGACCCGGGCACCGCGCCCGACCCGCAGGCCGCCGTCGCCGGGGCCACGGAGCCGTACGACGTCGTCGCGTGGGCCCACAACGAGACCTCGACGGGCGTGATGGTGCCGGTCCAGCGCGTCGGCACGGAGGACAGCCTCGTCCTCATCGACGCCACCTCGGGCGCGGGCGGCCTGCCCGTCGACGCCGCCGACGTGGACGCGTACTACTTCGCGCCGCAGAAGAGCTTCGCCTCGGACGGCGGCCTGTGGCTCGCGCTGCTCAGCCCGGCCGCGCAGGCCCGCATCGAGGAGCTCGACGCGTCCGACCGCTGGATCCCGGACTTCCTGTCCCTGAAGACGGCGCTCGACAACTCGAAGAAGGACCAGACGTACAACACCCCCGCGGTGGCGACGCTGTTCCTGCTCGCCGAGCAGGTCGACTGGATGAACGAGCACGGCGGCCTGGACTGGTGCGTGCAGCGCACCACGGCCTCGTCCCAGGCGCTCTACGGCTGGGCGGCCGGCACCTCGTACGCCACGCCGTTCGTGACGGAGGAGCGCAACCGCTCGCTCGTCATCGGCACGATCGACTTCGACGACGCCGTCGACGCCGCCGCCGTGGCGAAGACGCTGCGCGCCAACGGCATCGTCGACGTCGAGCCGTACCGCAAGCTCGGCCGCAACCAGCTGCGCGTCGCGATGTTCCCCGCGGTCGACACGGCCGACGTCGAGCAGCTGACCGCGTCCATCGACTACGTCGTCGAGCGGCTCCCCGCCGCCTGACCGGGAAGGAGCCCCGCATGAGCAGCACGCCCAAGGTCCTCGTCAAGGAGAAGGTCGGCCCGTCCGGCATCGAGGCGCTGAAGGACGCCGGCTTCGAGGTCGACCTCGGCCTGGACTGGGACGACGAGACGTTCGTCGCCAAGCTCCCGGAGTACGACGGCGTCCTCATCCGCTCGGCGACGACGTTCACGCCCGAGCTGATCGAGCGCGCGACGAACCTGAAGGTCATCGGCCGCGCCGGCGTCGGCGTCGACAACGTCGACATCCCGGCCGCGACGAAGCGCGGCATCCTCGTCGTCAACGCCCCGCAGTCCAACGTCGTCACCGCCGCCGAGCACACCGTCGCGCTGATGATGTCCCTGGCGCGCAACATCCCGCGCGCGAACGCCGGCATGCACGCCGGCAAGTGGGAGCGCTCCAAGCTCTCCGGCTTCGAGCTCTACGGCAAGACGCTCGGCGTCATCGGCTTCGGCCGCATCGGCCAGCTCGTCGCGGAGCGCGCGCAGGGCCTGTCGATGAACGTCATCGCGTACGACCCGTACGTCTCGGCCGAGCGCTACAAGGAGCTCGGCGTCGAGAAGGCCGAGGACTCCGACGCGATCTACGCCGTCGCCGACGTCATCACGATCCACCTGCCGAAGACCCCCGAGACGACCGGCTGGCTCGGCGCCGACGCGTTCTCCAAGGTCAAGGAGGGCGTGCGGATCCTCAACGTCGCCCGCGGCGGCCTCGTCGACGAGGCCGCGCTGAAGGACGCGCTCGACGCCGGCCGCGTCGGCGGCGCCGCCCTCGACGTGTTCCCGTCCGAGCCCGTCACGGAGCACGTCCTCCAGGGCTACGACAACGTCATCCTCACCCCGCACCTGGGCGCGTCGACGGCCGAGGCCAACGACCGCGCCGGCTTCCAGGCCGCGGAGCAGATCGTCGCCGCCCTCACCGGCGGCACCGTCACCACCGCGGTCAACGCGCCGGCCGTCGGCAAGGAGGACCTGGAGGTCCTCGCGCCGTTCGTCCCGCTCGCCGAGCGCCTGGGCCGCATCGCGGTCGAGCTCGCCGGCGGCTCGTCGGTGGAGCGGATCGAGGTCGAGGCCCTCGGCGGCATCGGCGAGCGCGACGTGCGCCCGCTCTCCCTCGCCGTCCTGCGCGGCGTCCTCGACGGCCGCACCGAGGAGCCCGTCAACGCGGTGAACGCCCCCGGCATCGCCAAGGAGCGCGGCATCGAGGTCTCGGAGACGACGCGCGCCACCGCGCGCGACTTCACCGACCTGCTGCGCGTGACCGTCGTCTCCGGCGGCGAGCGCCACCGCGTCGTCGGCACCACGCTCGGCCACCTGAACCGCCCGCACCTGCTCGAGGCGTGGGGGCAGCGGTTCAACCTGCAGCTCGAGGGCAACCTCGTGATCCTGCGCTACGCGGACCAGCCCGGCATGGTCGGCCGCATCGGCGCGCTGCTCGGCGACCGCGGCGTCAACATCGAGCAGGCCGCCGTCGGGTACCACCAGGACCGCGAGGGCACCCGCGGCGCCCACGCCGTCATGGTCATCACGACGGACACCACGGTCTCCGAGGACGTCCTGAAGGCGACCCTCGCGCTCGACGGCGTGGCCGACGGCCACGCGGTCACCCTGTAGGAGGGGGCCGGGGCCCGCCCCGAGCGTCTCGGCGTCGGACCCGCGGTCCGGGGCGGCGAGGCTCGGGGCACCCGGAGAGGGGGCCGGGCCCCGCCCCGAGCGTCTCGGCGTCGGACCCGCGGTCCGGGGCGGCGAGGCTCGGGGCACCCGGAGAGGGAGCCGGGCCCCGCCCCGAGCGTCTCGGCGTCGGACCCGCGGTCCGGGCGGCGGGGCTCGGGGCACCCGGAGAGGTCCGCAGCCGGCGAAGCCGGGAGCGGACCGGCCGCCGCTGCTACGCTCGCGGTGGTCCATGGCGCTCCGCCTGCACACCCTCCTTCGACTGCTCCTCCCCCTCCGGGGGGAATAGCGCGTGGCGGCCGCACGTAGCCGCGAACCACAGCCGAGGAACCGCAGGACACACCACAGGAGCACCGCTGCCATGAGCACCCCCGCCGGCCCCGACCGGGTCATCATCTTCGACACGACGCTGCGCGACGGCGAGCAGTCGCCCGGCATCTCGCTGAACGCCGGCGAGAAGCTCGAGATCGCCCACCAGCTCGCGCGCCTGGGCGTCGACGTCATCGAGGCCGGCTTCCCGATCGCCTCGCCCGGCGACTTCGAGGCCGTCCGCGCGATCGCGCGCGCCGACCTGGGCGGCTCGCGGCCGACGATCGCGGCGCTCGCCCGCGCGCAGGCCGGCGACATCGAGCGCGCCGGCGAGGCGGTCCGCGAGGCCGCCGCCGAGGGCCGCGGCCGCATCCACACGTTCATCTCGACGTCGGACATCCACATCGAGCACCAGATGCGCAACACGCGCGCCGACGTGCTCGAGGGCGCCAAGGCGGCGGTGGCGCATGCCCGCTCGCTCGTCGACGACGTCGAGTTCAGCCCGATGGACGCCACCCGCGCCGACGTCGAGTTCACCGCCCAGGTGATCCAGGTGGCGATCGACGAGGGCGCGACCACGATCAACGTCCCCGACACCGTCGGCTACGCCACCCCCGACGAGTACGCCGCGTTCCTGCGCCGCCTGTACGAGCACGCACCCGGCCTGCGCGACGTCGTCCTCTCCGTCCACTGCCACGACGACCTCGGCCTGGCCGTCGCGAACTCGCTCGCCGGCCTGGGGGCCGGGGCGCGGCAGGTCGAGTGCGCGGTCAACGGCATCGGTGAGCGTGCCGGCAACACCGCCCTCGAGGAGCTCATCATGCTGCTCGCGACCCGCGGCGACCGGCTGGGGTACGCCACCGGCGCGGTGACGACGGAGATCGCCCGCACGAGCCGCCTCGTCTCCCGCCTGACGGGCTACGCCGTCCAGCCGAACAAGGCGATCGTCGGGCGCAACGCGTTCTCGCACGAGTCCGGGATCCACCAGGACGGCGTGCTGAAGGACCGCTCGACCTTCGAGATCATGGACCCGGCGTCCGTCGGCATCGACGATGCCGAGCAGCTCGTCCTGGGCAAGCACTCCGGGCGCGCAGCGCTCAAGGACGCGCTCGCGCGGCTCGGGCACCCGGTCGACGGCCAGGAGCTGCGCCGCGCGTTCGACGCGTTCAAGGTGCTCGCCGACCGCAAGAAGACCGTGACGGCGATGGACCTGGAGGCGCTGGTCGCCGACGAGCTGGAGGCGGGGGAGGACGACGACCTCGTCCTTGTGGACTACACCGTCGAGGTCCGCGACGCCCGGCCGCCGCACGCCACCGTCGTCCTGGAGAGCGCGGCCCGCGGCCGCGTGACCGGGTCGTTCACCGGCGACGGCCCGGTCGACGCCGTGTTCCGCGCGCTCGACTCCGCCCTGGGCGTCGACGCCCGGCTGCGCGACTACCGGGTGGCGTCCGTCACCGGCGGGCAGGACGCGCTGGCGCAGGCGTCCGTCGTGCTCGAGCTCGGCACCCCCGGATCGGCGGAGCGCTGGGACATCCCGGGCGTCACCGGCGGCGAGCGGATCACGGCCGCCGGCCAGGGCGTCGACACCGACACCCTGCGGGCGTCCGCCATCGCGTACCTGCGCGCCCTCAACCTGGGCGTGCGGCGCGTCGCCGGCCCGCGGCCGCAGGGCGACGCGGCGGTCGCCGCCCCGTAGGCGTCGCCCGTACACCGCCGATCGCGCGTCCGGGTGCATCCGGATCCCGCGGCACCTCGTTCCTAGGGGAGAACACCGAGCCGGCCAGCCGGTCGGCTCGTCCCCCGGATACCACGAGGAGTTCCCGTGTCCCAGCAGATCGATCTCGAGAAGCTCGACGTCGACGGCGACGTCCGCGAGGCCGCCGAGGCGGCGGGCATCGACCGCAGCACCTTCCTCCGCAACGGCGCCCTCGCCGGCGCCGGCGCCGTCGGTCTCGGCGTGTTCGGCCTGCCGTCGCTCGCCAGCGCGACGATCTCGACGAAGAAGCCGTCGAAGAAGAACGACGTCAAGATCCTCAACTACGCGCTGACGCTCGAGTACCTCGAGGCGGCGTTCTACGACGCGGCGAACAAGCAGAACCAGTTCGCCACCCCGGAGCTCGCGCAGTTCTCCGCCGTCGTCGGCAAGCACGAGGCCGACCACGTCAAGTTCCTGGAGAAGGGCCTGGGCAAGGCGGCCATCAAGGCGCCGAAGCTCGACCTGGACGCCGTCGCCAAGGCGATCGCCCCGGCCAGCTTCGGTCCGACGGCCCTCGCGCTCGAGGACACGGGCGTCGCCGCCTACGCCGGCCAGGGCCCGAACCTGAAGACGCGCGCGTTCGTGCAGGCCGCGCTGTCGATCCACTCCGTCGAGGCCCGCCACGCCGCGTGGATCCGCGTCCTGCTGGGCGGCGCCGCCCCGGGGGCCGCCAAGAGCGCCCAGCCCGCGCCGTTCTCCTTCGACAAGCCGAAGACCGAGAAGACGGTCCTCAAGGTCGTCGGCGGCACCGGTCTCGTCGTCGCGAGCAGCATCGACACGAAGAAGATCTAGCCGCCGCACGCCCCGGCGCGCCGTCCCCCGCGGCACGCCGGCGGTCCTCCACCCGACGGCCCCGGGCGCCCTGCGTCCGGGGCCGTCGTGCGTCCGGGGCCGGCCCGGGGGCGCGCACAGGCCCGGTGCGGGCGATCGGAGCGTCGCCCGGGCGGGCGATCCGCCGCGGATCGCCCTAGCCTTGGGGGCGCGTCGGGGCGGTCGGGGCCCGGACCGGCGCCGCTCTCATCCCCTCCTCGCCCCGAGAGGACCCATGGACCGCTTCTTCCGCATAAGCGAGCGAGGCAGCTCCGTCCGCACCGAGGTGCTGGCGGGCCTGGCGACGTTCGCGACGATGGCGTACATCCTCATCGTCAACCCAGAGATCCTCGGCGGCGTCGCGGACGTCGCGGGGACCAAGCTGGACCACGCGCAGCTCGTGACCGTCACGGCGCTCGTCGCGGGCGTGATGACGATCGCGATGGGCGTCTTCGCGAACGTCCCGATGGCCCTCGCCGCCGGTCTGGGCATCAACGCCTTCGTCGCCTTCACCCTCGTCGCGGCGAAGGGCCTGACGTGGCCCGAGGCGATGGGCGTCATCGTCATCGAGGGCGTGATCATGCTCGTGCTCGTCCTCGCGGGCCTGCGCGAGGCGATCATGAACGCGATCCCCGACGGGCTGAAGCGGGCGATCGGCGCCGGCATCGGCCTGTTCATCGCCTTCATCGGCCTGGTGAACGCCGGCATCGTCGAGCACCCGGAGGGCGGCGGCACGATCGTCGCGCTGCACGGCGACCTCGCCACGTGGAACACGTTCGTCTTCCTCGTCGCGATCGTCGCGATCGCCGTGCTCATGGCGCGCGGCGTGCCCGGCGCGCTGCTCATCGGCATCGTCGCCGCGACGGTCATCGGGATCATCATCAACGGCCTCGCCAGCGGCACGCCCGTGCCCGGGGCGGAGCTGCCCGACTCCGTGACGGCGACCCCGGACTTCGGCCTGGTCGGCGACGTCAGCTTCAACGTCTTCGACGCGCTCGGGGTCGGCGCGGCGCTGGCGGTCATCGTCGCGGTCCTCATGGCCAACTTCTTCGACGCGATGGGCACCGCGCTGGCGGTCGGCCGCCGTGCCGAGCTGACGGACGAGCAGGGTCGCCTGCCCATGCTGCGCCGCGTCCTGCTCGTCGAGTCGTTCGGCGCGATCGCGGGCGGCGCGGCCTCGGCCTCGTCGAACACGATCTTCGTCGAGAGCACCGCCGGCGCCGCCCAGGGCGGCCGCACCGGCCTGGCCAACGTCGTCACCGGCGTGCTGTTCCTGCTGGCGATGTTCCTCGCCCCGCTCGCGGCGGTCATCCCGTCGGCGGCCACCGGCCCGGCGCTCGTCGTCGTCGGCGCGCTCATGCTCAGCCAGGTCGCGGCGATCGACTGGGAGGACGTCGGCATCGCGCTGCCGGCGTTCGCGACGGTCGCCCTGATGCCGTTCACGTACTCCATCGCCAACGGCGTCGGCGCGGGCATCATCCTGTACGTGCTGATCGCGGTCCTGCGCGGCCGCTGGCGCGAGGTGCATCCGCTCATCGTGCTCGTCGGCGCGGTGTTCGTCTGGTACTTCGTGCACGGGACGGTCTGACCCCGTGACGCGTCCTCCCCGTCGTCGCGCGGCCGCCGCGCTCCTGCTCGCCGCCGCCCTCGCGGGCTGCGGCGGGGGCGGCGGGGACGACCCCGACCGCGCCAAGGACGCGATCGGTGCCGTGACGCTGTGCGGGCGGGAGCGCGACGTCGAGGCGGCGCGCCCCGCCCTGCGCGCCTTCAACGCCGAGCGGCCGAAGGTCCAGGCGTCGTCGATCGCGTTCCCGGACGCCGGGGACCGCTTCGACCGCGCGGTGATCGAGCGGGCCCGCCGGCGGTCCGCCGAGTGCGACGTGCTCGCCGTGCCGGCCGCCCAGGCCGTCGGCCTGGCGTCTCGCGGCTGGCTCTTCGACCTGGAGCGCTACGCCCGCGAGCGCGAGAAGGTGGCGTCGTTCGCGGCGGTGCGCAGCCCCGCCGGCAAGGTCGTCGGCGTGCTGCGCAACGCGACCGGGGCCGGGCGGCCGGCGCTCGTCGTCGCGGCGGCCTCGCGCAACCCGGACGCCGCGCTCGCCCTGCTCGACGCCCTCAGCGGCGGCCGCACGACGGCGCCGGACGACGCGGGCGCCTAGGCGCCCCGCGGCCCGGCCGGCACCCGGCCCCCGCGACGACCCGACCGCTGTTCGTCGTCCCGGACGCTTGTACGTGATACCGTACGGGCAGATGGCGACGACGACCCCGATCCCCGAGGCGGAGAACGAGCGGATCCAGATCGGTCCGCGCGTCCGCGCGCTGCGGGACAACATGGGACTGTCGCTGCGCGACCTCGCCGAGCGCTGCGGCGTCTCCGCGACGACCCTGAGCCAGGTGGAGCGGGGAGAGACCTCGCCGACGCTGCAGGTCGCCGCGCGGATCGCGCAGGGCCTGGACCTGCGCCTCAGCCAGCTGCTGCGCCTGGACGAGGGCGGCTCCGTCACCGTCGTGCGCCCCGGCCAGCGACGCCGCGGCGGCGACCCGGGACGCGGCCACGTCATCGAGATCCTCACCGCGCCGCTGCCCGGGCAGCGCTCCGAGCTGACGCGGCACGAGCTGGCCGCCGGCGCCCGCACGGGCAACCCCGGCGACCCGCCGATGCACGAGCCGGGCACTCGCGAGATCGCGCTCGTCGAGCGCGGCCGCGTGGTGCTCTGCTGCGACGGCGTCGACCACGCGCTCGAGCAGGGGGACTGCGTCACGTTCGACGCCGACCTGCCGCACCACTTCGAGAACCCGGGCCCTGAGCCCGCCGTGATGCTCGCCGTCGTCAACGCCGGCCTCCGCCGCTCCTGACGCGCGCGTCGCGCCGACCACCTTCCCCTCACCGCCACCGACACCACCGCGGAAGCACGCCAATGCCGAAGACGCTGTTCGACAAGATCTGGGAGAGCCACGAGGTCGCCGACGGGCTCCTCTACATCGACCTCCACATGGTCCACGAGGTCACGAGCCCGCAGGCCTTCGACGGCCTCCGGCTCGCCGGCCGCACGGTCCGTCGCCCCGACAAGACGATGGCGACGGCCGACCACAACGTCCCGACCGACGGCACGCCCGTCGCGGCGCGCATCAAGGACGAGCTGTCCCGCAAGCAGGTCGAGACGCTCGAGACGAACTGCGCCGAGTTCGGCGTCCCCGTCTTCTCGCTCGGCTCCGACCGCCAGGGCATCGTCCACGTGGTCGGGCCCGAGCAGGGCCTGACGCAGCCGGGCATGACGATCGTCTGCGGCGACTCGCACACCGCGACGCACGGCGCGTTCGGCAGCCTGGCGTTCGGCATCGGCACGTCCGAGGTCGAGCACGTGCTCGCCACGCAGTGCCTGGTGCAGAAGAAGCCGAAGTCCATGCGGATCACGTTCGAGGGCGACCTGCCCTTCGGCGTCACCGCGAAGGACCTGATCCTCGGCGCGATCGGCCAGATGGGCGTCGACGGCGCCGTCGGCCACGTCGTCGAGTTCGCCGGCCCGGCCATCGAGCAGCTCTCCATGGAGGGCCGCATGACGATCTGCAACATGACGATCGAGGGCGGGGGCCGCGCGGGCATGATCGCCCCCGACCAGACGACCTTCGACTACGTCCAGGGCAAGCCGGGCGCGCCGAAGGGCGTCGACTGGGACGCCGCCGTCGCGGCGTGGAAGCAGCTCTACACCGACGAGGGCGCCACGTTCGACCGCGAGATCGTCGTCGACGTCACCCAGCTGACGCCGCGCGTGACGTGGGGCACGACGCCGGACATGGTCGTCGGCGTGGACGGCACGGTGCCGACGCCCGAGTCGTTCGAGGACCCCGCCGAGCGCGGCCAGGCCGAGCGCGCCCTCGAGTACATGGGGCTGGAGGGCGGCGAGCGGATCGAGGACATCCGGATCGACCGCGTCTTCCTCGGCTCCTGCACGAACGGCCGCCTGGCCGACCTGCAGGCCGCGGCCGACGTCATCCAGGGCCGCAAGGTCGCCGACCACGTCTACGCGATGGTCGTCCCCGGCTCGGTTCAGGTGAAGATCGCCGCCGAGCAGCTCGGCCTCGACAAGGTCTTCACCGAGGCCGGCTTCGACTGGCGCGGCGCCGGCTGCTCGATGTGCCTGGGCATGAACCCCGACGTCCTGCAGCCCGGCGAGCGCTGCGCGTCGACGA
This sequence comes from Patulibacter sp. SYSU D01012, assembly GCF_017916475.1. Lineage (GTDB taxonomy): Bacteria > Actinomycetota > Thermoleophilia > Solirubrobacterales > Solirubrobacteraceae > Patulibacter. The sequence continues at coordinate 30,389 of NZ_JAFMTB010000003.1, read as the reverse complement.
GCAACCGCAACTTCCAGGGGCGGCAGGGCAAGGGCGGGCGCACGCACCTCGTGTCCCCGCAGATGGCCGCGGCCGCCGCGATCGCCGGCCGCTTCGTCGACATCCGGTCCTGGGACGCCGCCCAGGACGCCACCCCCGAGCCCGCCGCCGTCTAGGCGCCGACCGCGAGAGCTGAGGACCCCACCATGGATCCCGTGAACATCATCGAGGGCCGCGTCTCCGACCTGCCCCGCGACGACGTCGACACCGACCAGATCATCCCCGCGCGCTTCATGAAGCGCGTCGAGCGGACCGGGTTCGGCGAGTTCCTCTTCCACGACGCCAAGCAGGCGCCGGACTGGAACGTCGAGATCGGCAACCCGATCCTGACTGCCGGCGCGAACTTCGGCTCGGGCTCGTCCCGCGAGCACGCGCCGTGGGCGCTCGAGGACGCCGGCTTCCGCTGCATCATCGCGGTCTCGCTGGCCGACATCTTCTACTCCAACAGCACGAAGATCGGCCTGCTGCCGGTGCAGCTGCCCGAGGAGCAGGTGCGGGCGATCGCGGCCGCGGGCGAGGCCCGCGTCGACCTGGAGGCGCAGACGGTCACGGCCGGCGGCGACGTCTTCCCGTTCGACATCAACCCCGAGACGAAGCACCGCCTGCTGAACGGGCTGGACGACATCGGCCTGACGCTGGCCGACGCCGAGAAGATCGACGCGTTCGAGGCCAAGCAGGCCGCCGAGGGCCCCAAGAAGCCGAGCTCGCTCGACCTTCCGCCGGAGCCCCTGGCCACCACGCCCGTCGCCTGAGGGCCGCGCGATGACCGCGCCCGCAGACGGGGCCGCGGCGGCCCCGGCGCCCGCCGCGCCCGGCTGGTACGACCGCTGGTCGTCCGGCTACGACGCGCAGCGCCGGCAGCTCATCCCGGCCTTCGACGGCTTCTACGGCGCGGCCGTCGAGGCCGCCACGGCCGGGCGCTCGGGCCGCGTCCGGGTCCTCGACCTGGGGGCGGGGACGGGGCTGCTGTCCGCCGCGGTCGCCGGCGCGCTGCCGCAGGCCGAGCTCGTGCTGCTCGACGAGGCGCCCGGCATGCTGGCGCAGGCGCGGGAGCGCCTCGCCGGCCTGGGCGACCGCGTCCAGTGCGTGGAGGCATCGATGCAGGACGCCTGGCCCGACGGGGGGTACGACGTGATCGTGTCCTCGCTGGCCATCCACCACCTGGACGACGCGGGCAAGGCCGAGCTGGCGCGCCGGGCCTTCGCCGCCCTGCGGCCCGGCGGCGTGTTCGTCAACGCGGAGCAGATCGCGGGTGCCACGCCGGCGACCGACCGCGTCAACGTCGAGCGCTGGTACCGGCAGATCGCCGCGCTGGGGATCACGCCGGAGCAGCGCGTCGAGGCCGACGCGCGGATGGCGCTCGACCGCCCCGCGTCCGTCGAGGCCCAGCTGGGCTGGCTGCGCGGCGCCGGCTTCGCCGCCGCGGACTGCGTCTTCAAGCACTGGCGGTTCGCCGTGCTCGTGGGCTGGCGCGACGATGCGGCGCTGGAGGCCGCGGCCGCGTGAGCGTCCCGGTCCCCGACCGTTTGGGCCTGCTCGGCGACGAGACGGTCCTCGACGCCGGGTGCGGCGCCGGCGCCCTGACGACGCAGCTGCTCGCGCGGGTGCCGCGCGGGCGGGTCGTCGCCGTCGACACGTCGCCCGAGGCGCTCGAGGCGGCGCGGCGCGTGCTGCCGGTGAAGCTCGTCGACCTGCTCGTCCAGGACCTGACGAGCCTGGTGCTCGAGGACCCCGTCGACGCGGTCGCGTCCATGGGCACGTTCCACCTGATCGCCGACCACGACGCGCTCGTCGGCCGGCTCGCCGCGGCGTTGCGCCCCGGCGGCCGGCTGGCCGCCCGCTGCGCCGGGGCCGGCAACGTCGCGGCCGTCCACGCCGCCGTCGAGCGGCTGCGCGGCCACGAGCCGTGGGCCACCGCGCTCACCGGCTGGGCGTCCCCGTGGACGTTCGCGACGCCCGAGGAGACCGCGGCGCGCCTGACGGCGGCGGGCTTCGTCGACGTCGACTGCCGTCTGGACGCCCGCGAGGTCGTGCCCGACGACCCGTACGCGCACCTGCGCACCGTCGTCCTGGGCCGCCACCTCGAGCGGCTGCCCGAGGAGGCGCACGACGACTTCGTCCGGGCCGTGCAGGCCGAGATGCAGGCCGCGGAGGGCGCCGTCGTGCTGCGCTACGTCGGCCTGGAGATCGACGCGACGAAGGCCCCCGACCACCGCCCGGGGGAGCACCCCGACGAGATCGCCGCGCGGCTGCGCGGCTGACCACGCCGGCCGGCGCGTCCCGCCCGGCCCCGACCCGAAAGACCACATGTCCCACGCCATCGCCACGCTGCCCGGAGACGGGATCGGCCCCGAGATCACCGCCCCGACCCTCGAGGTCCTGAACGAGCTGGGCGACTTCACGTTCTCGGAGCACCCCTTCGGCGGCGCGTCGATCGACGCCCACGGCACCGCGCTGACGGACGAGACGCTCGCGGCCTGCCAGGCCGCCGACGCCGTGCTGCTCGCCGCCGTCGGCGGGCCGAAGTGGGACACGACCGACCCGGCGAAGCCGCGCCCGGAGCAGGGGCTGCTCGGCCTGCGCAAGGAGCTCGGGCTGTACTCCAACCTGCGCCCGGTGCGCCCGGTGCCGGCGCTCTACGACGCCTCCGCGCTCAAGCGCGAGGTGCTCGACGGCACCGACCTGCTCGTCGTCCGCGAGCTGACGGGCGGCATCTACTTCGGCGAGAAGACGCGCACGGACACCGACGCGTCCGACCTGTGCCACTACACCGTCGCCGAGGTCGAGCGCATCGCGCGCTCCGCCTTCGAGACGGCCCGCAAGCGCCGCGGCCACGTCACGTCCGTCGACAAGGCCAACGTGCTGGAGACCTCCCGCCAGTGGCGCCAGGTCGTGCACCGCGTGCACGAGGAGGAGTACGCCGACGTCACCCTGAGCGACCAGCTCGTCGACTCGTGCGCGATGGAGCTCATCGCCCGCCCCACGCAGTTCGACGTCATCGTCACCGAGAACCTCTTCGGCGACATCCTCTCCGACGCCGCCGCGATGCTCTCGGGCTCGCTCGGCATGCTGCCGTCCGCGTCGGTCGGGAATCCGGACGGCCCCGGCCTGTTCGAGCCCGTGCACGGCTCGGCGCCGGACATCGCGGGCCAGGGCGTCGCCAACCCGCTCGCCATGTTCCTCTCCGCCGCGATGATGCTGCGCCACGGCCTGGGCCTCGAGGCCGAGGCGACGGCGCTCGAGACCGCGGTCGACGGCGCGCTCGGGGACGGCCTGCGCACCCGCGACCTGGGCGGCACGGCGACGACGGCGGAGGCGCTCGACGCCGTCCGCCGGCGGCTGGCCTAGCCGCGGTCGGGCGCGGCGGGGCGCGGGCGGCGGCGGGCGCGCCTAGCCGCGCAGCCGCCGCTGCGCCGCCTCGATCCCGCGGCGGCGCAGGTCCCGCGCCATCCCGCGCGCCCAGCGGCGCTCGCTGGCCAGTCGCGCCCGCAGCGAGGTGTACGGGTCGGCGGCGTCCCACGGGTCCGTCCGGGGCCGCAGGCCGTCGCCCGCCAGCACTCGGACGGCCCGCGCCGCCATCTCGACCTGGCCGAGCGCGGTGGGGTGGACGACGTCGGGCAGCACGAGCCGGCGGCCGCCGAGGTCGTCCAGCTCGACGACGAGCGCGCCGCGCGCCACCGCCAGCTCGCGCACGATCGCCGACGCCGCCTCGGGCTTCGGCGCGCTGCTCGGGCGGCCCAGGTCGGTCGGCAGCGTGCAGACCACGACGCGGGCGGCGTGGTCGCCCGCCCGCACCAGCAGGTCGTTCATCGTGCGCCGGTACGCGTCTGGGTCCCATGGCTCGGAGCGCACGTCGTTGACGCCGGCGTACACGCACGCGATGTCGTAGCCCCCACGCATCCGCGGGGCCAGGTCGCGGAGGATCTCGTGGGCCAGCGCCCCGTTGCGCGCGAGCTTGTGGAACGGCAGGTCGAAGGCCTCGGCCGTCCACTGCGCCCACGACTGCATCACGACGCCCTGCAGCGGCTCGCCCTCGCCGACGGTGATCGAGTCGCCGAGCGCCACGAGCCCGCGCAGCAGCGGGGGAGAGACGGGGTCGTCCGGGCCCACGGGCGGCACGTCGGGCGCGCCGCCGGGGGTGCCGGAGAACGGCATCAGCGCCCGGCCTCCGCGGTGGCCGCCCGCAGCCGCCGGGCGTGTGCCTCCGTCAGCTGCCCCGGCTCCAGGCGGAACCGCCAGGAGCTGCCGGACTCGCCCGGCACGTTCATGCGGGCCTCGGACCCGAGTCCCAGCACGTCCTGCACCTGCAGCATGCAGAGCCCGGCGGGGGAGCCCTGCGCCAGGCGGATGAGCGCCCACTCGGGGTCGTCGTCCTCCACGCCCGCCGCCCGCAGCGCCTTCGTCGCCTCGTCGCGCCGGGCGTCGGGGATGGACTCCCACCAGCCCAGCAGCGTGTCGTTGTCGTGCGTGCCCGTGTAGAGGACCTGGCCCTCGTGGTGGTTCTCCGGGCGGTGCGGCCCGTTCGGATCGTCCGGGTCGAAGGCGAACTGCAGCACGACCATCCCCGGCAGGCCCAGGTCGTCGCGCAGCCGCTCCACCGCGGGGGTGATCACGCCGAGGTCCTCCGCGATGAACGGCAGCCCCTCGTCCGAGTCCACCCGCCAGCCCAGCTCGCGCGCGGCGGCGTCGAAGACGGCGCGGCCCGGCCCGCGGGACCAGCGGCCGTACGAGGCGTCCGGGGCGGTCTCGGGCACCGCCCAGTACGACACGAAGCCGCGGAAGTGGTCCAGCCGCGCGATGTCGAACAGGTCGAGCGTGCGGCGGAAGCGCTCCGTCCACCAGCGGTACCCGCGCCGCTGCAGCGCCGGCCAGTCGTAGACGGGGTTGGCCCACAGCTGTCCGGTCGCGGAGTAGGCGTCCGGCGGGGCGCCCGAGACGACGCCCTCCCGGAAGATCTCGGGGTGCGCGCGGTGGTCGGCGCCCTCGGGGGCCACGTAGATCGGCACGTCGCCGATCAGCCGGACGCCGCGCTCCTGCGCGTACGTCCGCAGGGCGGCCCACTCGCGGTCGAAGCGCACCTGGTCGGCGACGGCGCCCTCGCCGGCGAACGCCTCCCAGCCCGCGATCCACGACGCGTGCTTCGCGCGGAACGCGTCCTCCTCCTCCGCGCTGACCGGCGCGTCCGGGTCCTCCAGGAAGCCGTTCCAGGCCGCGAACGCCGACGCCGACTTGTACGGCGACCCGTACTCGTCGGGCGGTCCGAGCGGGAGCGTCTGCCACCACGACTGCCCCGCCGCCTGCAGCCAGTCGACGAAGGCGTACGCCTCGGGACCGAGCCGGCCGCCGGGGAGCGACGTGAGGTGCAGCTGCACGCCGCTGGATCGGGTGGTTCGCATGAAGTTGACGTTTCGGGCCGGGGACGGTCGGATACTGAAGGGCAACGTGCCCAGCGCCGCATCGTCCCAATCCCCGCCGTCCCGCATCCGCATCGAGCACCCGGCCCCGGCGGTGGACGCCGGACGGGTGCCCGTCAAGCGCACCGTCGGCGACGTCCTGCAGGTCTCCGCCGACGTGTTCCGCGACGGCCACGAGACCCTCCGCGCCGTCGCGCGCTACCGCCCGCCGGGCGAGCGCCGTTGGCGCGAGGCGCCCATGCGCCCGATCGACGCCCACGAGGACGGCGTGCGCTGGGCGGGGGAGTTCCCGCTCGACGGCCCGGTGGGCACGTGGCGCTGGCAGGTGCTCGCCTGGGTCGACCGCTTCGGCTCGTGGCGCGAGGAGCTGGCGCGCAAGGTCGCCGCCGGGCAGGAGGACCTGGCCGGCGAGCTGTCCGAGGGCGTGCTCGTCCTGCGCGACGCCGCCGCCCGCACGAAGGGCGAGGTCCGCCGCCGCATCGAGGCCGTCGCCGCGGCGCTCGAGCAGCCCGGCGCCGACCCGCAGGTGGCGCTCGACCCGGTGCTCGCGGCCCTGCTCGCCGAGCACCCCGACCGCTCCGAGCAGAACTGCGGCGAGGCCCTCGACGTCCTCGCCGACCCCGTCCTGGCGCGCTTCGGCGCCTGGTACGAGCTCTTCCCGCGCTCGTGGGGCGGCCTGAAGGGCGTCACGGAGCAGGTGCCGGCCATCGCGGACCTCGGCTTCGACGTCCTCTACGTCCCGCCGATCCACCCCATCGGCCGCAAGAACCGCAAGGGCCGCAACAACAGCCTCGTCGCCGGGCCGGACGACCCCGGATCCCCGTACGCGATCGGGGCCAAGGAGGGCGGCCACACCGCCGTGCACCCGGAGCTGGGCACGATCGAGGACGTCGACGCGCTCGTCGCCGAGCTCGACCGGCACGGCATGAAGCTCGCCCTGGACTTCGCGATCCAGTGCTCGGCCGACCACCCGTGGCTCGAGGAGCACCCGGAGTGGTTCAACCGCCGCCCCGACGGCACGCTGAAGTACGCGGAGAACCCGCCGAAGAAGTACCAGGACATCTACAACGTCAACTTCGACTGCGAGGACTGGCGCGGCCTGTGGCAGGCGCTCCTCGACGTCGTGCGGTTCTGGATCGGCCACGGCGTCCGCGTCTTCCGCGTCGACAACCCGCACACGAAGCCGCTGCCGTTCTGGGAGTGGCTCATCGGCGAGGTCCGCAGGACCGACCCCGACGTGATCTTCCTGGCCGAGGCGTTCACCCGCCGGCGCGTGATGCAGGCGCTGGCGAAGGCCGGCTTCCAGCAGTCCTACACGTACTTCACGTGGAAGAACTCGCGCTGGGAGCTGCAGGAGTACTTCACCGAGCTCGCGACGAGCGAGGAGCGGGAGTACTTCCGCCCCAACGCGTTCGTCAACACGCCGGACATCCTCAGCGAGTACCTGCAGGTCGGCGGGCCCCCGGCGTTCCCCGTCCGGCTCATCCTCGCCGCGACGCTGTCGCCCAGCTACGGCGTGTACTCGGGGTTCGAGAGCTTCGAGCACACCCCGGTCCGCCCGGGCAGCGAGGAGTACCTGGACTCGGAGAAGTACGAGGCGCACGACCGCCGCCTCGACGGCCCGCTGCTGCCCATGGTGCGGACGCTCAACCGCGCGCGCCGCGACAATCCCGCGCTGCAGCACCTCGAGGGGCTCACGTTCCTCGAGACCCACAACGATGCGCTCGTCGCCTACGCCAAGCGCCGGGGCGACAACGTCGTCATCACCGTGGTCAACGTCGACTTCACGAACACACAGGAGGGGCTCGTGGACGTGCCCTGGGAGCTGGGCCTGCCGCCCGCCTTCACCGTCACCGACCTGCTCACCGTCGAGCGCTTCGACTGGCGGATCGGCGGCAACTACGTCCGGCTGTCGCCGGGCGAGCGGGCCGGCCACGTGCTGCGGGTCGACACGCGATGAGCGGCCTGCCGACCCCCGGCGAGGCCACCGGCCTGCCGACGCCCAGCGACCCGACCGGCACCGGCGGCGGGACGGACGCGCCCGCGCCCGCGCCGACCCAGTGGTTCGAGAGCGATCCGCTCTGGTTCAAGACCGCGGTCTTCTACGAGATCCACCTGCGCGGCTTCTTCGACGGCAACAACGACGGCTCCGGCGACATCCGCGGCCTGACGGAGAAGCTCGACTACCTCAAGTGGCTCGGCGTCGACTGCATCTGGCTCCTGCCGATGTACGCCTCGCCGCTGCGCGACGGCGGCTACGACATCGCCGACTTCTACGCGGTCCACGAGGACTACGGCACGATCGAGGACGTGCGCGAGCTGATCGAGGCCGCGCACGAGCGGGGCATCCGCGTGATCGCGGACCTCGTGATGAACCACACCTCGAGCGACCACGCGTGGTTCCAGCGGGCCCGCAACGCGCCGAAGGGCTCGCCCGAGCGGGACTGGTACGTCTGGTCCGACACGGACGAGCTGTACGAGGAGGCGCGGATCATCTTCGTCGACACGGAGCCGTCCAACTGGACGTGGGACCCGGTCGCCGGCCAGTACTACTGGCACCGCTTCTTCGCGCACCAGCCGGACCTGAACTACGACAACCCCGAGGTCCAGGAGGCGATGCTCGACGCGCTGCGCTTCTGGCTCGACCTGGGCCTGGACGGCTTCCGCCTCGACGCCGTGCCGTACCTGTACGAGCGGCCCGGCACGAACGGCGAGAACCTGCCGGAGACGCACGAGTTCCTCAAGCGCGTGCGCCGCGAGGTGGACGAGAACTACCAGGACCGCGTGCTGCTCGCCGAGGCCAACCAGTGGCCGGCCGACGTCGTCGAGTACTTCGGCGACGGCGACGAGTGCCACATGGCGTTCCACTTCCCCGTCATGCCGCGCATGTTCATGTCGCTGCGGCGCGAGGACGCGACGCCGATGTACGAGATCCTCGCGCAGACGCCCGACATCCCGGACAACTGCCAGTGGGGCCTCTTCCTCCGCAACCACGACGAGCTGACGCTCGAGATGGTCACGGACGAGGAGCGGGACTACATGTACTCCGAGTACGCGAAGGACCCGCGGATGAAGCTCAACGTCGGCATCCGCCGGCGCCTCGCCCCGCTGCTGGACAACGGCCGGGACGAGATGGAGCTGATGCACGCGATCATGTTCTCGCTGCCCGGCAGCCCGGTCCTGTACTACGGCGACGAGATCGCCATGGGCGACAACGTCTACCTGGGCGACCGCGACGGCGTGCGCACGCCGATGCAGTGGACGGGCGACCGCAACGGCGGCTTCTCGCGCGCCGACTTCGCGCAGCTCTACGCGCCGCCGCTCATGGACCCGGTCTACGGCTACCAGTCGGTCAACGTCGAGGCGCAGCTGCGCACCCCGACGTCGCTGCTGCGCTGGCTGCGGCGGTTCATCGCGCTGCGCAAGGAGCACCCCGTCTTCGGCAAGGGCACCTACGAGCCCCTGTCGCCGTCGAACCCGAAGATCTTCGCCCACGTGCGGCGCTTCGAGGACGACATCGCGCTCTGCGTGCACAACGTGGCCCGCAGCGCCCAGGCGGTCGAGCTGGACCTGTCCGCGTTCGAGGGCCGGCACCCCGAGGAGATGTTCGGGCGCACGGTCTTCCCCCGGATCGGCGAGCTGCCGTACCTGCTGACCCTGGCGCCGCGCGGGTTCTTCTGGTTCCTGCTGCGCGCCCCCGAGGAGGAAGAGGACGCCGATGCCGCTTGATCCGACCCACCTGAGCGAGGAGACCCTCGCGGCGTGGCTGCCCGAGCGGCGCTGGTTCGGCGCGAAGTCGCGCGAGCTGGCGCAGGTCCACGTCCTCGACGTGCTGCCGATCCACGAGGGCGACGACCTCGACCTGGCCGTCGCGATGATCGAGGCGCGCTTCCCCGCGGGCACGCACTCCGTCTACCAGCTGCCGCTCGCCTCGCGGCCGGCGTCCGCCGGCTGGGACGTCGAGGTCGTCGAGGAGGTCGACGGCCGCACGGTCTACGACGCGCTGGCCGACCCCGAGGCCGCCGCGATCCTGGCCCGCGCCCTGCGCGAGCGCACGGTCGTCGGCGACGACGAGCACCGCGTGGAGTTCCACTGGGTCGAGGACGTCGACCCGCCCGCGGCGCAGCCGCGCGTCGCGGCGATGGGCGCCGAGCAGTCCAACTCGTCCGTCGTCATCGACGACGCGCTCGTGCTGAAGGCGTTCCGGCGCCTCGAGGCGGGGGAGAACCCCGAGCTCGAGATGGTGCGCTTCCTCTCGCAGCGGGGGTTCCCGCACATCGCGCAGCTCGGCGGCTGGTACTCGTACGCCGGCGAGCTCATGGACGCGACGCTCGGCGTCGCCCAGCGGTTCGTGCCCGGCGGCCGCGACGGCTGGGAGCTCGTGCTGGACGAGCTCGCCACCGACCCCGAGGGCCTGCTGCCGCAGCTCGCGGGGCTCGGCGTCGTCGTCGCCCGCATGCACAACGTGCTCGGGTCGGACGCGAGCGACCCGGCGTTCGCCCCGGAGGAGCCGACGGACGAGGCGCTCGCGCTCATGATCGCCACGATCGACGAGCAGATCGAGCGGCTCTTCGTCGACCTGCCGACGGACGACGAGCGGCTCGCGGCCATCGTCGGCCGCGGCGAGGAGGCCCGCGACCGCCTGCGCCTGATCTCGCACATGGGCGGCGCCGGCCGGCAGATCCGCCACCACGGCGACTTCCACTTGGGCCAGACGCTGCGCGTGTCGGACGACGGCCCGTCGTGGGTGATCCTGGACTTCGAGGGCGAGCCGGCGCGCTCCATCGTGGACCGTCGCCGCAAGCGCTCGCCGCTGCGCGACGTGGCCGGCCTGCTGCGCTCGCTGGCCTACGCCGTCTCGGCCGCGCGCCTGCAGCGCGGGGTCGAGGTCGCGGACGACTGGGAGCAGCGCGCCCGCGACGCCTTCCTCGGCGACTACCTCGCCGAGATCGACCCGTCGCTCATGCCGGCCACGGAGTCGGGCACGCGGACCCTGCTGGGGATCCTCGAGCTCGAGAAGGCCGTCTACGAGCTGCGCTACGAGCTCGACCACCGCCCGGACTGGGTGCCGATCCCCGCCGCGGCCATCGCCCGACTGCTCGAGGAGCCGATCTCGTGACCGACGCAGAGACCATCCAGCGCGACGTCGAGGCCCTCCTGGCGCGCGACCTCGCCGACCCGCACCGGCTGCTCGGCGCGCACCCGGACGGCGACGACGTCGTGGTCCGCGCCTGGCGCCCGGGCGCCGTCCACGTGACCGTGCACCCCGCGCAGGGCGAGCCCGTCGAGCTGCGGCGCACGCACGACGCGGGGGTGTTCGAGGGCCGCATCGCGGACGCCACGCTGCCGCTGCGCTACGGGCTGTCGGTCGACTACGGCGAGACGGGCACGTTCCCCGTCAACGACCCGTACCGCCACACGCCGACGGTCGGCGAGCTCGACCTGCACCTGTTCGGCGAGGGCCGCCACGAGGCGCTGTACGAGCGGCTCGGCGCCCACGTCGGCGAGCGCGACGGCGACGTCGGCACTGCCTTCGCGGTGTGGGCGCCGAACGCGCGCTCCGTCAGCGTCGTCGGCGACTTCAACTCCTGGGACGGGCGCCTGCACCCCATGCGGTCGCTCGGCTCGTCCGGCGTCTGGGAGCTGTTCGTGCCCGACGTCGGCGACGGCGCGGTCTACAAGTTCGAGATCCGCACGCAGAGCGGCGAGCTCGTGCTCCACGCCGACCCCTTCGCGTTCGCGGCCCAGGTGCCGCCGCAGACCGACTCGATCGTCCACCGCTCCACGCACGAGTGGCGCGACGCGGACTGGCTGGCGCGCCGCGCGAGCGAGGACCACCTGAAGGCGCCGATGTCGGTCTACGAGGTCCATCTGGGGTCGTGGCGTCGGCGGCCCGAGGAGGACGACCGCCTGCTCGACTACCGCGAGCTCGCCGACGAGCTGGCCGCGTACGTCAAGGACATGGGCTTCACCCACGTCGAGCTGCTGCCGGTCATGGCGCACCCGTTCCCCGGCTCGTGGGGCTACCAGGTGACGTCGTACTTCGCCCCGACGCCGCGTCACGGCTCGCCGGACGACTTCCGCGAGTTCGTCGACCGGATGCACGAGCACGGCATCGGCGTGCTGCTGGACTGGGTGCCGGCGCACTTCCCCCGCGACGCGTGGGCGCTCGCGCAGTTCGACGGGACCGCGCTCTACGAGCACGCCGACCCGCGCCGCGGCGCGCACCCGGACTGGGGCACGCTGATCTTCAACTTCGGCCGCAACGAGGTGAAGAACTTCCTGCTCGCGTCCGCGCTGTTCTGGGCGCGCGAGTTCCACGTCGACGGCCTGCGCGTCGACGCGGTCGCCTCCATGCTCTACCTGGACTACTCGCGTCAGGAGGGCGAGTGGGTGCCGAACGAGCACGGGGGCCGCGAGGACCTCGAGGCCGTCGCGTTCCTCAAGGAGATGAACGAGGTCGTCTACGGCCGCGAGGCCGGGGTGCTGACCGCGGCGGAGGAGTCGACGTCGTGGCCCGGCGTCTCGCGGCCGACGTACCTGGGCGGCCTGGGCTTCGGCTTCAAGTGGAACATGGGCTGGATGCACGACACGCTGGAGTACTTCCAGCAGGACCCCGTGTACCGCCGCTACCACCACCACGGCCTGACGTTCAGCCTGCACTACGCCTTCAGCGAGAACTTCATCCTGCCGCTCAGCCACGACGAGGTCGTGCACGGCAAGAAGTCGCTGCTGGAGAAGATGCCGGGCGACCGCTGGCAGCAGCTCGCGAACCTGCGCGCCCTCTACGCCTACATGTGGGCGCACCCCGGCAAGAAGCTCCTCTTCATGGGGCAGGAGTTCGGGCAGGAGCGCGAGTGGAGCCACGAGCGCTCGCTCGACTGGCACCTGCTCGAGGACCACGGCCACCAGGGCGTGCAGGCCGCGGTGCGCGACCTCAACCGCGTCTACCTGGAGCACCCCGCGCTGTGGGAGGTCGACGCCGAGCCGACGGGCTTCTGGTGGCTCGAGCCCAACGACGCCGAGCGCAACATCGTCGCCTTCGCCCGCGGCAGCGCGTTCGACCCCGAGGATCCGCGCACGCTCGAGTCCCGCGACCTGCTCGTCTGCGTGGCGAACCTGTCGCCCGTCCCGCGCGAGGGCTACCGCGTCGGCCTGCCGGTGCGGGGCCCGTGGCGCGAGGCGCTCAACACGGACGCCCACGCGTACGGCGGGTCGGGAGTGGGCAACGGGGGGCGCGTGGAACCCGACGAGACCCCCTGGCACGGCCAGCCCTGCTCCGCCGAGATCACGCTGCCCCCGCTGGGCGTGCTGTGGCTCGTGCCCGACGCGCCCGACGCATGAGCGGATACGTCTGGGAGCGCCGCCACGGCGCGACGCCGGCCGGCGACGGCCGGACGACGTTCCGCGCCTGGGCGCCGAAGCCCGAGCGGATCGAGCTCGAGGTCGACGGGCGCCGGCACGAGCTCGAGGACGAGGGCTTCGGCTTCCACGCTGCGACCGTCGACGCCCCGCACGGCACGGACTACCGCTTCGTGCTCGACGGGGACCCGCTCCCCGACCCGTCCTCGCGCTGGCAGCCCGAGGGCATCCGCGGCCCGTCCCGCGTCGTCGACCCCGCCGCGTTCGCGTGGACCGACGACGCCTGGCGCGGCCTCGACCGCGACGCGCTCGTCCTCTACGAGCTGCACGTCGGCACCTTCACCGCCGAGGGCACGTTGGACGCCGCGATCCCGCACCTGCAGGGGCTGGCCGACCTGGGCGTGACCGCGGTCGAGGTCATGCCCGTCGCCGAGTTCCCGGGCCACCACGGCTGGGGCTACGACGGCGTCTTCCTCTCGGCCACGCAGTCGAGCTACGGCGGCCCGGAGGCGTTCGCGCGCTTCGTCGACGCCGCCCACGCCGCCGGCCTGGGCGTGCTGCTCGACGTGGTCTACAACCACCTCGGCGCGTCCGGGCAGCAGGGCATCGAGGCGTACGGGCCGTACTTCACGCAGAAGCACGAGACGTTCTGGGGCGCCGGCGTCAACTACGACGACGAGGACTGCGACCCCGTCCGCGAGTGGGTGCTGCAGAGCGCCGAGGGCTGGATCCGCGACTTCCACGTCGACGGGCTGCGGCTGGACGCGATCCACGCCATCTCCGACGACTCGGCCCGGCCGATCGTGTCCGAGATCGCGCGCCGGGCCCACGAGGCGGGCCGCACGGAGCGCCCGCCGGTCGTGATCGCCGAGAGCGGCCTGAACGACCCGAAGGTCATCCGCCCGCGGGAGCAGGGCGGCCTGGGCTGCGACGGCGTGTGGGCCGACGACTTCCACCACGCGCTGCGCGTGCTGCTCACGGGGGAGAAGGAGGGCTACTACGAGGAGTTCGGCGCCGTCGCCGACCTCGCGAAGGCCTTCGACCGCCCCGTCCTGCACGACGGCTCGTACTCCACCTTCCGCCGCCGCCGCTTCGGCGCGCCGCACGACGACCGTCCGCCGCGGCAGTTCGTCGTCTTCGACATGAACCACGACCAGGTCGGCAACCGGGCGCTCGGCGACCGCCTGCCGCGCCCGGTCCGTCCGCTCGCGGCGTTCTGCACCCTGCTGTCGCCGTTCGTGCCGATGCTCTTCCAGGGCGAGGAGTACGGCGAGGACGCGCCGTTCCTGTTCTTCAGCGACCACATCGACGAGGAGATCGCGACCGCCACCCGCGAGGGCCGCCGCCGCGAGTTCGCCGCGTTCGCGGCGTTCGCCGGCGAGGAGGTCCCCGACCCCCAGGCGCGCGAGACCTTCGAGCGCTCCAAGCTCACGCGCGAGGCCGACGAGGGCCTCGCGCAGCTGTACCGCGACCTGCTGCGCGTCCGCCGCGAGCTAGGCCCGGCCCCGGTCGAGGCGGTCGAGGCCGACGACGAGGCCGGCTGGCTGCGCGTCGTCCGCGGCGGCACGGTCCTCGTGGCCAACTTCGGCGCCGCACCGCTGCGCGTCGACGCCGAGGGCCGGCAGGTCGTCCTCTCCACCCACGACGCGCCTGTCGCGGACGGTGCCGTCACCGTCGCCGCCCAGGCCGGGATACTGCTGCGATGACCGACGTGACCGTCTGGCCTGGCCGACCCTTCCCCCTCGGGGCGACATGGGACGGCGACGGGGTGAACTTCGCCCTCTTCTCGATCAACGCCGAGCGCGTCGAGCTGTGCCTCTTCGACGACGAGGACCGAGAGACCCGCATCCCGGTCGAGCAGAACACGGCGCACCACTGGCACTGCTACCTGCCCGACGCCCGGCCGGGCCAGCGCTACGGCTACCGCGTCTCCGGCCCGTACGATCCCGCCGGCGGCCACCGCTTCAACCCGGCCAAGCTGCTGATCGACCCGTACGCCAAGGCGATCGAGGGCGGCGTCAAGTGGGACGCCGCCAACACGCTGCCGTACGTCCCCGGCGGCGTCGACGTCCCGGACGACGCCGACGTCGAGATGGACGACGAGGACGACGCCGTCGCGATCCCGAAGTCCGTCGTCATCGACCCCGGGTTCGACTGGGAGGGCGACCGCCCGCCGAACCACCCCTGGAACGAGACGGTCATCTACGAGACGCACGTGCGCGGCTTCACGATGACCCATCCTGACGTCCGCGAGGACCTGCGCGGCACGTACGCGGGCCTCGCCTCGGACGCCGCCCTCGGCTACCTGAAGGAGCTGGGCGTCACCGCGGTCGAGCTGCTGCCCGTGCACCACATCGCCGACGAGTCGTTCCTGCACGACAAGGGCCTGTCGAACTACTGGGGCTACTCGTCGATCGGCTACCTGGCCCCGCACGCCGGCTACTCCGCCAGCGGCACCCGCGGCCAGCAGGTCGACGAGTTCAAGGGCATGGTCAAGGCCCTGCACAAGGCCGGGATCGAGGTCATCCTCGACGTCGTCTACAACCACACGGCCGAGGGCAACCACCTGGGCCCGATGCTCTCGATGAAGGGCGTCGACAACAAGACGTACTACCGCCTGGTCCCGGACGACCTGCGGCACTACATGGACTACACGGGCACGGGCAACACGCTCGACGCCCGGCAGCCCGCCGTGCTGCGGATGATCATGGACTCGCTGCGGTACTTCGTCATCGAGTGCCACGTCGACGGCTTCCGCTTCGACCTGGCGTCCGCCCTCGCCCGCGAGCTGTACGACGTCGACCGGCTCTCCGCGTTCTTCGACACGATCCACCAGGACCCGGTCCTCTCGCAGGTCAAGCTCATCGCCGAGCCGTGGGACGTCGGTCCCGGCGGCTACCAGGTGGGCAACTTCCCGGTGCTGTGGAGCGAGTGGAACGGCATCTACCGCGACACGATCCGCGACTTCTGGCGCGGCCAGGCGGGCGCCGCCGACTTCGCCGACCGCTTCTCGGGCTCGGCCGACCTGTACGAGGCCGACGGCCGCGACCCGTTCGCGTCGATCAACTTCATCACCGCCCACGACGGCTTCACGCTGCGCGACCTCGTCACGTACAACGACAAGCACAACGAGGCCAACCTCGAGGGCGGGCGCGACGGCACGGACGACAACCGCTCCTGGAACTGCGGGGTCGAGGGCGAGACGGACGACGACGACGTCAACGCCCTGCGCCGCCGCCAGCAGCGCAACATGCTGACGACGCTGATCCTGTCCCAGGGCACGCCGATGCTCCTCGGCGGCGACGAGATCGGGCGCACGCAGCACGGCAACAACAACGCGTGGTGCCAGGACAACGAGATCTCCTGGTACGCCTGGGACCGCGACGAGGACCAGCCCGAGCAGCTCGCGTTCACGCGCCGGCTGATCGAGCTGCGCAAGTCGCACCCGGTCTTCCGCCGCCGCGACTTCCTGCGCGGGCGCGATCCCGAGGGCGACGCCCTGCCCGACGTCTGGTGGTTCCGGCCCGACGGCCACCGCATGACGAAGCGCGAGTGGGACGACCCCGAGCTCCACGTGCTGGGGATCTTCCTCAACGGCGACGCGATCGCCGACCGCACGGAGCGGGGCGAGGCCGTCCGCGACGACTCGTTCGTGCTGCTCGTCAACGCGCACCACGAGGACACGACGTTCGTCCTGCCCTCCACCGCCTACGGCGAGGCGTGGACGCACGAGCTGTGCACGTTCGATCCGTCCGTGGCCGCCGGCGAGGGCGAGTACGAGGCGCGCTCCGAGTTCGTCGTCCCGTCCCGCGCCGTCAAGGTCCTCCGGAGGGTCCGTTGAGCATCCCCCGCGCCACCTACCGCCTGCAGCTGACGCCCGACTTCGACTTCGCCCGGGTGCGGGAGCTGGTCCCGTACCTGCACGAGCTCGGGGTCTCGCACCTGTACCTGTCTCCGTCGCTGCAGGCCCGCAGCGGGTCCACGCACGGCTACGACGTCGTCGACCCGACGAAGGTCTCGGACGCGCTCGGCGGCGAGGAGGGCCTGCGGGCCCTCGCCGGCGAGGGCCTGGGGATCGTCCTCGACATCGTGCCCAACCACATGGGCACCGGCGACGAGAACCGCTGGTGGACGGACGAGGAGGCGCGCGCCCGGGTCTTCGACTACGACCCGGAGGACGGCTGGTACCGCCGCTTCTTCGACATCGACGACCTCGGCGGCATCCGCGTCGAGGATCCCGCCGTCTTCGACCTCGTCCACGGCAAGGTCCTCGAGCTGCTGCGCGACGGCGTCGTCGACGGCCTGCGCATCGACCACCCCGACGGCCTCGCCGATCCGGCGGGCTACCTGCGCCGCCTGCGCGAGGAGGGCGCCGAGCACGTCTGGGTCGAGAAGATCACGAGCGCCGCGCACCCCGTCGAGGAGCTGCCGGACTGGCCCGTCGAGGGCACCGTCGGCTACGAGTTCTGCGGGGACGCGACGGCGCTGTTCGTGGACCCGCGCGGCGAGGGTCCGCTGACGGAGCTCTTCGCCGAGCTCACGGGGGAGACCCGCGCGTTCGAGGAGGTCGCGCTCGAGACCCAGCACGACCAGGCGACGACGACGTTCGCCCGCGAGGTCGCGCGCCTGCGCACCCTGTACGACGTCCCGGGCATCGCGGACGCGCTGGCGGCCCTGCCGATCTACCGCACGTACGTCGACCCGGCGACCGGCCTGGTCACGGACGCCGACCGCGCGGCGATCGCCGCCACGGGCGCCGACGAGGAGCTGCAGCGGGTGCTGACGCTCGACGAGCGCGGGCACGACGACTTCGTCGTGCGCTTCCAGCAGACCTCGCCGCCGGTCACCGCCAAGGGCGTCGAGGACACCGCGTTCTACCGCTACGTGCGCCTGATCGCGCTCAACGAGGTCGGCAGCGAGCCGTCCCGGTTCTCGCTCTCCGTCGCCGACTTCCACGCCCGCAACCAGGCGCGCGCCGAGCGCTTCCCGCACAACCTGCTCGTCACGCAGACGCACGACACGAAGCGCTCCGGCGACGTCCGCGCGCGCATCGGCGCGCTGGCCGGCATCGCGGACGAGTGGCGCGACGCCGTCCGCCGCTGGCGCGAGCTGAACGCCGAGCTGCGCCCCGACGGGATCCCGGACGGCAACGAGGAGCTGCTGATCTACCAGACGCTCCTGGGCGCCTGGCCGATCACCGAGGACCGCCTGACGGGCTACCTGGAGAAGGCGCTGCGCGAGGCGAAGCGCAACACGAGCTGGGTGGACCAGCAGCCCGCGTACGAGGACCGCGTCAAGGCGTTCGCCGTCGCGCTGCTCTCCCACCGGCCGTTCCTGGACGACTTCGAGCCCTTCGTCGCGCGCGTCGCGGAGGAGGGGCGCCGCTCGGCGCTCGCGCAGACGCTGCTCAAGCTCACCGTGCCCGGCGTCCCCGACGTGTACCAGGGCGACGAGATCGAGTCGCTCAACCTCGTCGACCCGGACAACCGCCGCCCGGTCGACTGGGAGCGCCGCCGCGCGCTCCTGCGGGCGCTGAAGGACGGCGCCGAGCCGACGGACGACGACGCCCGCAAGCTCGACCTGATCGTCCGCGGCCTGGACCTGCGGGCCCGTCGCGAGGCGACGTTCGGCGACGGCGGCTACCGGCCGCTCGACGCGGGGGAGGGCGTCTGCGCCTTCGTCCGTGGCGACGACGTCCTCGTCGTCGTCGGCGTGCGCGACTGGCAGGACGCGCGGCTCGAGCTGCCCGCGGACCTGCGCGGCGCGTGGCGGCACGTCCTGCGCGGCGGCGACGCGATCCTCGACGCGGCCGACGTCGCGGTCGGGGACGTCGTCGACGCCCGCGGTCTGGCGGTGCTCGAGCGCGACGCGCCTGCGGCCGGGTGAGCGCCCCGTCGGTCCTGACGCTGTCGTGGGAGTACCCGCCCGTGGTCGAGGGCGGACTCGCACGGCACGTCGCCGGGCTCTCCGCCGCCCTCGTGCGGCGGGGCGCCGACGTGCGCGTCCTGACGCGGGGGCCGCAGGCGTCCGCCCTCGCGGCGGGCGCGGACGGCGTGGCCGTCGGCCGGGTCGCCCGGCCCGCGCCGCCGGCCGGGCTGGAGGGCTTCCTGGCGTGGGTCGACGACCTCGGCGCCGACCTGCTCGCCGCCGGCCGGCGGGCGGCCGGAGAGCGCCCGCCGGACGTGGTGCACGGCCACGACTGGCTCGTCGCCGCCCCGGCCGCGGCCCTGGCCGACGAGCTCGGCGTCCCCTTCGTCACCACCGTCCACGCGACGGAGCACGGCCGCCACAACGGCTGGGTGCAGGCCGAGCCGCAGGCGACGATCCACGCGGCCGACGTGCGCATGGTCGAACGGGCGGACGCGGTCCTCGTCTGCTCGGCGTTCATGCGGCGGCACGTGCTCGAGGTCTTCGGTCCGGCGGAGGACGACGTGGTCGTCGTCCGCAACGGGCTGGCTCCGGCGGCGCCGGTGGACCCGGCGGACGTCGCGGCGCTGCGGGCGCGGCTCGTGCCGGACGGCCGGCCGCTCGTCCTGCTCGCGGGGCGGCTCGTGTACGAGAAGGGCTTCCAGGTGGCGCTGCGCGCGCTCCGCCGCGTCCGCGACGCCGGTGGGCCCGACGCGCGGCTGGTCGTGGCGGGGGACGGCCCGCACGGCGCGGAGCTGCGCGCGCTCGCGACGGAGCTGGAGCTCGGCGACGACGCGGTCTTCCTGGGGTGGAGCGACGACGGGACGCTGCCGGCGCTCTACGCCGCGGCGGACGTCTGCCTGGTGCCGTCGCTGTACGAGCCGTTCGGGCTCGTCGCGCTCGAGGCGATGCGGGGCGGCTGCGCGGTCGTGGCCGCGGCCACCGGCGGGCTGCGCGAGGTGGTCGCCGACGGCACGGGGATCCGCGTGCCGCCCGACGACGTGCGGGCGCTCGCCGCGGCGCTGCGCCGCCTGCTGGACGATCCAGGGCTGCGGCAGCGGCTGGCGCGGGAGGGCGCCGCCCACGCGGAGCGCTTCTCGTGGGACGACGCGGCCGACCGCGCGCTCGCGGTCTACGGCCGCCTCGTCCGGGGCTGACCGCGGCCGCGGCCGCGGGCCCGCGCCCGCGGCGGATCAGGCCGCGACCGGGCGGCCGTCGGCCAGCGTCGCGTGCGCCGTCACGCGGCAGTGGCCGAGCGCGTCGGCGTCGATCGCGTCGGGGGCGTGCGCCTCGTCGAACAGCGCGTCGTCGAGGGCGCCGCGCTGCTGGGCCAGCGTCGCGCGGACGCGGGCGTCCCGGTCGGTCGTGTCGTTCGGGGTCGTCGTGCGGTGCTGCATGGGGACCTCCTGTCGCCGGGGGTCGTGGTCCGCCGCAGGGCGGCGTCTCCGGCTCGTTCCCTCACCGTAGGCGCCGTCCACGGGCCGATCCACCCGTCGCGCGCCGCTCGTGGGACGGTCGGGGGGTGCGCCCGCCGCGCGGCCCGCGGGCCGGGCGGCGCGGCGGGCGCGGCGGTAGAGTCCCCGCACGCCCCGCGCAGCGCGCGCCGGGGCGCCGAACGCGACGAAGGGTCCCATCCGTGCCGCAGGCGGACGTCATCTGGAAGAACGGCGAGCTCGTCCCGTGGGACGAGGCCAAGGTGCACGTGCTCACGCACGCGCTGCACTACGGCACCGGCGTCTTCGAGGGCGTGCGCTGCTACGACACCGAGATCGGCCCCGCCATCTTCCGGCACCCCGAGCACGTGGCGCGGCTCTTCGCCTCGTCCGAGCTGTACTACATGCCGGTGCCGTACACGCCGGAGCAGATCCGGCAGGCGACCCTCGACACGGTCGCGGCCAACGGCCTGCGCTCCTGCTACATCCGCCCGCTCGTCTTCCGCGGCGAGGGCCCGATGGGGCTCAGCCCGCTCGACTCCCCGGTCGACGTGATCATCGCCTGCTGGGAATGGGGCGCGTACCTCGGCGAGGAGGGCAAGGCGAAGGGCGTCCGCGCCAAGGTCTCGTCCTGGCGCCGGCTCTCGCCCGCGGGGCTGATCCCGCACGCGAAGGCGTCGGGGCAGTACCTCAACTCCGTCCTGGCGAAGATCGAGGTCACGAAAGCCGGCTACGAGGAGGCGATCCTCCTCGACGAGCAGGGCGTCGTGAACGAGGGCTCGGGCGAGAACATCTTCGTCGTCCGCGACGGTCGCGTGTTCACCCCGCCGCAGTCGGCGTCGATCCTCGACGGCGTCAACCGCCGCTCGATCCTGCAGATCGCCGCCGACCTGGGCGTCGAGGTCGTCGAGCGCGACATCGCGCGCGCCGAGCTGTACCTGGCGGACGAGGTCTTCCTGACCGGCACCGCGGCCGAGCTGACGCCGGTGCGCGAGATCGACGACCACCGCGTCGGCACGGGCGAGCCCGGGCCGGTCACCCGCGAGCTGCAGCGGGTCTTCGAGGACGCCCTGCACGGCCGCGACGAGCGGTACCGCGGCTGGCTCGATCCCGTCCCGATGGACGGAACGAAGGCCTGAGCATGGCCCACGGACGCGCCCCGGGGCGGCGAATTCCGTAGGGCACCGGGCGGCGTCGCCGCTCGGTCGCCCACGCCCGAGCCCGACGACCGCCCCGCGACCCGCCCCGGGTCGCCCACCCGCAGGACCCCGATGACCGACACCGCTCCCACCCGCCCCTTCGAGCTCTACGACGCCACCCTCCGGGACGGCATGCAGGGCGAGGGGATGTCCCTCTCCGCGGACGAGAAGCTCCGCGTCGCCACGAAGCTCGACGAGCTCGGCGTGCACCTGATCGAGGCGGGCTTCCCCGCGTCGAACCCCAAGGAGCAGGAGCTCTTCGGGCTGCTGGCCGGCGAGACGTGGACGAACGCGCAGATCGCCGCGTTCGGGATGACCCGTCGCCGCGACGTGCGCGCCGAGGACGACCCGGCGCTGCGGATCCTGGCCGACTGCTTCTGCGCCGTCACGACGATCGTCGGCAAGACGTGGGGCCTGCACCTCGAGAAGGTCGTGCGCGTCGACCGTGAGGAGAACCTGCGACTGATCGCGGACTCCGTCGCGTTCCTGCGCGGCGAGGGCAAGCGGGTCATCTACGACGCCGAGCACTTCTTCGACGCCTGGCGCGACGACGAGGCGTACGCGCTGCGCTGCCTGCGCGCCGCCGTCGAGGCCGGCGCCGACACGCTGACGCTCTGCGACACGAACGGCTCGTCGCTGCCGCTGCAGGTCCACGACGCCGTCGCGCGCGTCGTCGCCGAGCTCGGCGCGCACGCCCGGGTGGCGATCCACGCGCACGACGACGCCGGGTGCGGCGTCGCGAACTCGCTGCTCGCCGTCCAGGCCGGGGCCACGCAGGTCCAGGGCACGACGAACGGCATCGGCGAGCGCACCGGCAACGCCAACCTGACGACGATCACGGCCGACCTCGAGCTGAAGATGGGCATCCGGTCGCTGCCCGACGGCGGGCTGGCCCGGTTGACGGAGACGTCGCTCTTCGTCGACGAGCTGCTCAACCGCACCCCGCGCGCGTCGCAGCCGTACGTCGGCCGCAACGCGTTCGCGCACAAGGGGGGCCTGCACATCGCCGGCATCCGCAACGACGCGCGGACCTTCGAGCACGTCGACCCCGAGGCGGTCGGCAACAGCCGCGAGGTGCTCGTGTCCGAGCTCGCGGGCAAGGGCACCGTCGTCGAGAAGGCCGCCGCCGCGGGCGTCGAGGTCGACGACGCGCAGGCCGCCCGGATCATCGAGCGGGTGAAGGAGCTCGAGCACCGCGGGTACCACTTCGAGGCGGCCGACGCCTCCTTCGAGCTGCTCATGCGGCGCGAGACGGGCGCCTACGAGCCGCTGTTCACGCTCGAGTCGTGGCGCGTGATCGTCGAGCAGCGCGCGGGCGGCCAGGTCGAGACGGAGGCGACGATCAAGATCTGGATCGGCGACGAGCGCTTCGTCCGCACCGCCGAGGGCAACGGCCCCGTCCACGCGCTCGACGGCGCGCTGCGCGCCGCGATCGCGCAGGTCCACCCGCACCTGGCGGACATCGAGCTGGCCGACTTCCGCGTCCGCATCCTCGACTCGACGAAGGGCACCGACGCCGTCACGCGCGTGATCATCGACGCGACGGACGGCCGCGAGACCTGGGGCTCCATCGGCGTGAGCGGCAACGTCATCGCGGCGTCGTGGGAGGCGCTCGTCGACTCGCTCGCGCGGTCCGAGCAGCCGGGCCGGCGCGGCGTGGCCGCGGGCGGGGCGGCGGCGGGCGCATGAGCGACGCGCCGCGCATCCCGCTCGCCCGGCCGGTCATCGGGCCCGAGGAGGAGCAGGCCGTCCTGGACGTCCTGCGCTCCGGTCAGCTCTCGCTCGGTCCGCGCCTGGGCGAGTTCGAGCGGCGCTTCGCGGCCCGGATCGGCGTGCCGCACGGCTCGGCCGTGTCCTCGGGCACCGCCGGACTGCACCTGGCCCTCCGTGCGGTCGGGGTCGAGCGCGGCGCCGGGGATCGCGAGGTCGTCACGTCGCCCTTCTCGTTCATCGCGACCGCCAACAGCGTCCTGTACGAGGAGGCGACCCCCGTCTTCGTGGACGTCGACCCGGACACGCTCAACGTCTCCGCCGACGCGGTCGCGTCCGCCGTCACCTCCCGTACGGTGGCGCTGCTGCCGGTGCACATCTTCGGCTACCCCGCCGAGATCGCCGGGATGGAGCGCCACGGGCTGCCGATCGTCGAGGACGCCGCCGAGGCCCTCGGCGCGGTGCACGCGGACGGGACGCCCGTGGGCGGCCACGGCCACCCGACGATGTACGCGTTCTACGCGAACAAGCAGATGACGACGGGCGAGGGCGGCATGGTCACGACCGCCGACCCGGCGATCAAGGCGCGCATCGACTCCGAGCGCAACCAGGGCCGCGCCCCGGACATGCAGTGGCTCGACCACGACCGCCTGGGCTTCAACTACCGGATGTCCGACATCGCGTGCGCGCTGGGGATCGCGCAGCTCGGGCGGCTGGACGACATGCTCGCGTCGCGCGCGCAGGTGGCCGCCTGGTACCGCGAGGCGCTCGCGGGGCTCGTCGACCGCACGGGCGTCGAGCTGCTGTGCGAGGACCGCGGAGGCGCCCGCCGCTCGTGGTTCGTCTTCGTCGTGCGGGTGCCGCGCGGCGTGGACCGCGACGCGACGATCTCCCGGCTCGCGGAGCGGGGCATCCAGACGCGGCCGTACCTGCCGGCGATCCACCTGTTCGCGTTCTACCGCGAGCGCCTCGGGTTCCGCGAGGGCCAGTTCCCGGTGGCGGAGGACGCGGCGGCCCGCGGCCTGTCGCTCCCGTTCTTCCCCGGCATGACGCAGGACCAGGTCGCGACGGTCGTCGCCGAGCTGACCGCCGTCCTCACCGGCGACTGAGCGGCCGCCCTGCGGAACGGCATCCGGTCCTGCGGCGATCCCCCTCGCCCGGCTCTGTCGCGATCGGGGCGGGCGGGGCACCATCCTCGGGGAACGGCATCAGGTCCGGCGGCGACCTAGACTCGTTCGCCTATGTCGCGATTCGCCGAGCCGCAGGACCCGGTCTTCCGGGAGATGAACACGTCCCTGGGCTTCGACCGACGCATGTGGCCCCAGGACCTCCGCGGCTCCCGCGCCCACGCGCGGATGCTGGCGGCGCGGGGGATCATCGGCCAGGACGACCTGGACGCGATCCTGCGCGGCTTCGAGCAGATCGAGGGCGAGCTGCGGGGCGGCACGTTCCCGTTCGAGCCGGACGACGAGGACATCCACATGGCGGTCGAGCGGCGCCTGACGGAGCTCGTCGGGGACCCCGGCGCCCGGCTGCACACGGCGCGCTCGCGCAACGACCAGGTGGCGACCGACTTCGCGCTGTGGACGGGCGAGGCGGCCGAGCGCGCGATCGCGGCGATCGAGGGCCTCATGCGCACGATCCTCGACGTCGCGGGGCGGCACCTCGACTGGCCGATGCCGGCCTACACGCACCTGCAGCGCGCGCAGCCGGTGTACCTGGCGCACCACCTGCTGACGTACGTCTGGATGCTCGAGCGCGACCGCGCGCGCTTCCGCTTCACGCGTGAGCAGGCGCTGCGCCGGATGCCGCTGGGCGCCGGCGCGCTGGCGGGCGTCAACTTCGACACCGACCGGGCCATGACCGCGGCCGAGCTCGGCTTCGAGGCGCCGGCGCCGAACTCGATCGACGCGGTCTCCAACCGCGACTTCGCGCTCGACTACCTGAGCGCCGCGGCGACCTGTGCGACGCACCTCTCGCGCCTGGGGCAGGAGATCGTCCAGTGGGCGAGCGAGGAGTTCGGCTTCCTGACGCTGCCCGACGCGTGGTCGTCGGGCAGCTCGCTCATGCCGCAGAAGAAGAACCCGGACTGCGCCGAGCTGCTGCGCGCGAAGGCGCCGCGGATCACCGGGCACCTGGCGGCGCTGCACGGCGTCATCCACGCCCTCCCGCTGACCTACAACAAGGACCTGCAGGAGGACAAGGAGCACGTCTTCGACGCGGCCGACACGCTCGAGCAGGCGCTCGCCGCCGCGGCGGGCATGATCGGCGGGGCGACGTTCCGCGCCGATCGCATGGCGGCCGCGGCGGCCGACGAGCTGCTCGCGGCGACCGATCTGGCGGACGAGCTCGTCAAGCGCGGCGTGCCCTTCCGCCAGTGCCACGGCATCGTCGGCGGCCTCGTCCGCCTGGCGGTCGAGTCGGGGCGCACGCTCTCCGAGATCCCGGACGAGGAGCTGACCGCGCAGAGCGAGCACCTGGGGCCGTGGATCCGCGAGCTGCTCGAGCCGCGCGCGCCGCTCGAGCGCAAGCAGAGCCAGGGCGGGACGTCGTCGGCGCGGCTGCGCGAGCAGCTCGCGCTGGCGCAGGGCCTGCTCGCCTGAGCGCCGTGCGCGCGGCGCTCCCGCCCGCCTTCTACGATCGCGACGTCGTCGAGGTCGCGCGCGACCTCGTCGGCTGCGTGCTCGTGCACGGCGAGACGGCGGGCCGGATCGTCGAGACGGAGGCCTATCACGAGAGCGAGCCGGCCTGCCACGGGTTCCGCGGCCCGCGCGCGACGCCCGGTCCGACGGCTCGCACGCAGGCGCTCTTCGGCCCGCCGGGTCGGGCGTACGTGTACCGGTCGTACGGCATCCACGCGCTGTTGAACGCCGTCTGCGAGCCCGAGGGCGTGGCCGCCGCGGTGCTCGTCCGGGCGATCGAGCCGACGGCCGGCCTGGACGTGATCCGCGCTCGTCGTCGCGGACGGCCGGACCGCGAGCTCACGTCCGGCCCGGGCCGCCTGACCCTGGCGCTCGACGTCGAGCTCGACCTGGACGGCAGCGACCTGCAACACGGGCCGTTGCGGATCCTGCCGCCGGACGAGGACGACCGGCCGGTGCGACTCGTCGACGGCGAGCGCATCGGCATCACGAAGGCCGTCGAGCTGCCGTGGCGGTTCGCCGACGCGTCGAGCACCCACGTCTCGCGTCCGTGGCCGCCGGGGATGGCCCGCCCGCGGGCCGGCACCCGCTGAGCGCGCCGGCCGCGGCGGGCGGTCGGCGGCGGCTACCCGAGGGGGACGGCGCCCGACCCGCCGGCGCCGGCCGAGCCGCCACCGGTGCCCGCCGCGCCGCCGCCCGCGCCACCGGCGGAGCCGCCGCCGGCCGACCCGCCGCCGCCGGCCGACCCGCCGCCGGAGGTTCCGCCGCCCGGCGCGCCGCCGCCGGAGGACGACGAGCCGGATCCGCCCGTCGATCCGGCACCCTCGCCGGTCGCCGGCGCGCTCGGCTCGGGCGCCGGCGCGCTCGGCGTGCTGCCGTCGTCCCCGCCGGCGTCCCCCGCGGAGGGCGCCGCGGGGGCGGCGTCCGTGGCGGTGGTGTCGGTGCCCGTCGCGTCGGGCACGGCGGGCTCCTTGCCCTCCACCGGCAGGTTGGGGTCGTCGTCGTCCTTGGCCTTGCCGGCCGTCGCGGCGACGCGGTGCATGAACTCGCCCCAGATCGCGGCCGGGTAGGTGCCGCCCTCGACCGGCTCGCCCATGAACTCGGTCTGCATCGGCTTGCCCGAGTCGGGATAGCCGACCCACACGGCGACGGTCAGCTCGCGCGAGAACCCGACGAACCAGGCGTCGACGTTGTTCTCCGTCGTGCCGGTCTTCCCGGCCGCGAATCCGCCGTACTGCGCGCGGTGGCCGGTGCCCTTCGACACGACGGTGCGCATGATGCCCGTCGTGGTGTCGGCGACCTGCTGCGACATCACGCGCTCGGCGCGCCGGTGGTTGACGCGGGTCTTCCGGCCGGGCTCCTCGATGCGCGTGATGCCGACGGGCCCGCCGTTCGGGGCGCCGAGCGTGCCGTTGATGCGCAGGCCGCGCGTGGCGAACGTCTCGTAGGCGTGGGCCATGTCGAGCACGGTCACGCCCCGGCGCGGCGCGCCGAGCGCGAGCGCCGCGTTCGACGAGACGGGCGTGCGGATGCCCATCCGCTTGATCAGCTTGGCGACGTCGCGCGTGCCGACGGTCTGCCCGAGCTGCGCGTAGACCGCGTTGTCGGAGAACGTCAGGGCGCGGGCGATGGACGAACGGCCCGAGTAGGCGCTCTCGTCGTTCGTCACCCGGAACGTCTCGCGGCGGCCGTTCTCGTCCTTGACCTTCAGCGTCAGGCGCTTCGAGGCGTAGGTGCGGCTGGGCGAGATCCCCTCGCGCAGCGCCTGCGCGAGCACGAACGGCTTGAAGGACGACCCGGGCTGCCGCTGGCCCTGCGTCGCCAGGTTGAACGGCTTCTTCCGGTAGTCGCGGCCGCCGACCATCGCGCGGACCTCGCCCGTGCGGTTGTCGATGACGACCATCGACGCGGTCGGCATGTCGGGCCGGGTCAGGTACGCGTCGATCGCCCCCTGCGCGGCCTTCTGGATCTGCGGATCGAGGGTGGTGCGGACCTTCAGGCCGCCCTCGTACGTGCGCTGCGCGCCGACCTTGTCGACGAGCTGGGCGGTCACCCACGACGAGAAGTACGGGTTCTCGGCGTCGAGCGTCGGCGGCTCGATGTCGTCGCGGGACGGGAGCGGCTCGTTGCGCGCCTCCTCGTACTCGGCCGGGGAGATGCGGCGCTGGTCCCGCATCTTGAGGAGCACGACGTTGCGCCGACGGTAGGCCGCCTCGGGCTCGGTGACCGGGTCGAACCGCGAGGGCGACGCGATGATCGCGGCCAGCAGCGCGGCCTCGGCCGGGCGCAGCTGCGCGGCGCACGGCTTCTTCGGCGGGGCGCAGCCGGCGTGCTCGGGGTCCTTGCCGAAGTACGTCTTCGCGGCCGACTCCACCCCGTACGCGCCGTTGCCGAAGTAGACGCGGTTCAGGTACGTGGTCAGGATCTTCTGCTTCGACCACTGCTTCGTCATGTGGTACGCCAGCGCCGCCTCGCGCAGCTTCTGGAAGACCGTGCGCTTGTTCTCCGCCTGCAGCGCGAGCTTGACGAGCTGCTGCGTGATCGTGGACGCGCCCTGGGCGGCCCGGCGCTCGACGAGGTCCTGGAAGACGGCGCGGCCGATGCCCTTCAGGTCGACGCCGCTGTTCTCCATGAACCGCTCGTCCTCGGTCGCGATCACCGCGTCCTTGACGTCCTGCGAGATCTGCCCCGACGTCACGATGTACCGGGAGGAGTCCGCGAGGATGCCGATCTGCCGGTTGTTGCGGTCCAGCAGGAACGAGTTCTTCGCCGTCTGGAACTCCTTGGCGGTGTCCAGGTCGGGCAGGTCGCTCGAGACGGCCATCATCATCCCGAAGATCGTCGAGACGACCGCGAGCGCGCCGAGGGGGATCAGCAGGCCGATCAGGCGCAGCCAGCGGAAGCGCAGGCGCGGGCGCGGAGGCCGACCGTCCGCTCCGCCCTCGCCGCCGCCGCCGGTGACGGGCGCCTCGGGCGGACCGTCGGTCCCCCCGCCGCCCGGGACCGGGGCCGGCCCCGCCGGGGCCCCGGAGGCGGCCGTCGGCGCCGGAGCCGACCGCGCGGCCGCGCGGTCGCGCGCGCCCGACCACCACGGGGTCTGGGGATCGCCTGACCAGGGCTCCGCGGGGACGGAGCCCGGTCCGGGGTGCGCGGCTCGCGCCGCGGCACCGGGATGTCCGGTCCGGTCGTTCATGGGTGCTCGCGGCGGCGGACGGCGCGGGGGCGGCAGGTGCGCGGTCCAGGCTCGCGGAACGAGAGCAGCGGCATTGTATCTACCATCGGCGGACATGAGCGACCCTGGAACCGACGCCGCCTTCCTGGCCCGCAACGCCGCGGCCGTGCAACCCGCCGGCGTGCTCGCGGAGCGCCTGGCCGGCGCGGCGCGCGAGGGGCGTCAGCTGCGGGTCAAGCTCGGGATCGACCCGACGGCCCCGGACATCCACCTGGGCCACGTCGTGGTGCTGCAGAAGCTGCGGGAGTTCCAGGACCTGGGCCACCGCGTCGTCCTCATCATCGGCGACTACACGGCTCGGGTCGGGGACCCGAGCGGCCGGTCGGCGACGCGCCCCGTCCTGAGCGCCGAGGGGATCGCGCGCAACGCGCGGACGTTCCAGGAGCAGGCCTCCCGGGTGCTGCGGACGGACCCGGAGCTGCTCGAGGTCCGCTGGAACGGCGAGTGGCTCGACATGCCGATGGACCGCTTCCTGACCCTGGCGCGGATCCCCAAGGTCGCGCAGCTGCTCGAGCGGGACGACTTCGCCAAGCGGTACGCGGGGGGACGACCGATCAGCCTGCTCGAGTTCGTCTACCCCCTGCTGCAGGGCTACGACTCGGTGGCCGTCGACGCCGACGTCGAGCTCGGGGGGACGGACCAGACGTTCAACCTGCTCTTCGGCCGGGACGTCCAGCGGGCGGAGGGCCGACCCGAGCAGGCGGTGCTCACGATGCCGCTGCTCGTCGGGCTCGACGGCGTGCAGAAGATGTCGAAGTCGCTGGGCAACCACATCGGGATCACGGAGCCGGCCGAGGAGATCTTCGGGCGGACCATGCGCATCCCGGACGAGCTGATCGACGGCTGGTCGTCGCTGCTCGGCGTCGACGTGTCGGCGGAGGCCGCGGACGATCCGCGGGCCCGGAAGCGCGCGTTGGCCCGCGGCCTGTGCGAGCGGTTCGCGGGGGAGGGGGAAGGGCTCCGGGCGCAGGAGGCGTTCGACCGACTGTTCAAGGACCGCGCGGTCCCGCAGGACGTGCCCGAGCACGCGCTGGGAGCCGGCGACGCCCAGGTGCACCTGCCGGCGCTGCTGGCCGAGGCGTTCGGGGTGTCGCGGTCCGAGGCCCGGCGCGCGATCGTCCAGGGGGGCGTGAGGGTGGACGGCGAGCCGTGGCAGACGGACGCCTTGGACGCCGAGGCGACGCGACTGGACGGCCGCGTCCTCCAGCTCGGCAAGCGTCGCTTCGTCCGGGTGGTCGTCCCCGAGTAGGCGGCCCGCGGAGCGCCGGTCCGAGGGGCGCGACGCACGATTCTCGGAAAGCTGTATCTTTCTCGAGCCGCTGGAGCGCGGCACACCGCAGAGCCCGAGGCGCCGACAGGCGAACGGAGGGGGAAGCGGGGTGGAGGGCTCCAGGGGTGTCGGAGATCGGAAGCGATCCAGACGGCGGGCCGGAGATACCGGCCGACACACG
>NZ_JAFMTB010000001.1:1940042-2040351 GCF_017916475.1 Patulibacter sp. SYSU D01012 | reverse complement strand
GGGGCGCCATCCCCGACGGGATCCCGCCCGTCGGCGGAGCCGCCGCGCCCGCCGCCGCCGGGCGCCCGCCGCGGCGGACCGGGCGCCCGGTCCGCCGCGGCGGGTCGGACGGTGGCGGTGGGCCGGCCGGCGGCAGCGCGCGGGCGGGGCCGACCACCCCGCCCGGCGCGGGCCTACAGGCCCAGGATCTCGCGGGCGATACGCGTGACCTCGCCGCCGTCGGCGCGGCCCTTCGTCTCGCGCATCACGTGGCCGACGATGGCGCCGATCGGCTTCATGTTGCCGCTCCGCAGCTTCTCGACCACGTCGGGGTTGGCGTCGAGCGCGGCCTGCACGACCGGACGCAGCTCGTCGCCGCCGCCGATCGCCGCCAAGCCCTCACGCTCGACGATCGGGCCCGGTGTCCCGCCCTCGGCCACGAGGACGTCGAGCACCTGCTCGCCGGCCTTGCGGTTGATCGTCTTCGCCTGCACGAGCGCGACGAGCTCGGCGAGCGCCTCGGGCGTCACCTTCGACGCCGCGGGGTCGCCGTCCGTCGCCTCGTCGCCGTCGAGGCGCCGCACCAGGTCGTTGCCGATCCAGTTGGCCAGCTGCTGGCGGTCGGCGTCCGGCCCGGCGGCCGCGACGACCCGCTCGAAGTAGTCGCCCAGCTCGCGGCGGAACGCGAGCAGGCGGGCGGACTCGTCGTGCAGGCCCAGCTCGCTGCGGAAGCGCTCCGCGCGGTCGAGCGGCAGCTCGGGGATCGCGGCGCGCGCGGAGTCGAACAGGTCCTGCGGGATGACGACGGGCGGCACGTCCGGCTCGGGGAAGTACCGGTAGTCGTGCGAGCCCTCCTTGGAGCGCAGCGACGTGATCGACCCGGTGCGCGGGTCGAAGTGCAGCGTCTCCTGCTCGACGCGGCCGCCGGACTCGAGGATGCGCGTCTGCCGGGCGACCTCGGCGTTGATGCCCTGCTCGATGAACCGGAACGAGTTCATGTTCTTCAGCTCGGTCTTCGTGCCGAGCGTGGTCTCGCCGACCGGACGGATGGAGATGTTGGCGTCGCAGCGCAGCGAGCCCTCCTCCATGTTCACGTCCGACACGCCGAGCTGGCGCAGCGTCTCGCGCAGCAGGCGCAGCCACGAGCTGGCCTGCTCGGCGGAGTGGATGTCGGGCCGCGTGACGATCTCGGCCAGCGGCGTGCCGCCGCGGTTGAAGTCGACGACGGACGACGTCGACCCGCCGATGCGGCCCGTGGACCCCGCGTGGACGAGCTTCGCGGCGTCCTCCTCCACGTGCACGCGCTCCAGGCGCACGTCGCCGAGCTGGCCGCCGTCGACGAGCGGCTCGTCGAACTGGCTCAGCTGATAGCCCTTGGGCAGGTCGGGATAGAAGTAGCTCTTGCGGTGCAGGACCACGCGCCGGGCGAGCTCGCCGCCGAACGCCATGCCGATCATCAGGCCCAGGCGGATCGCCTCGCCGTTGACCACCGGCAGCGTGCCGGGCAGGCCCAGGCAGACCGGGCAGGTGTGCGTGTTCGGCGGGTCGCCGAACACCAGCTCGCACCCGCAGTACATCTTCGTCTTCGTGCCGAGCTGGACGTGGATCTCCAGCCCGATGACGGGCTCGTACGCGGTCATCAGCGGGTCTCCTTCGTGCCGGCGCCCGTCCGCGCCGGGGTGCCGTCGAAGCCGAGCGTCGCCTCGAGGGCGTGCGCGGCGTCGAGGATCGTCTGCTCGCTGAACGCGGGCCCGGACAGCTGCAGGCCGACCGGCAGCCCCTCCGACGTGCCGCAGGGGAGCGAGATCGCCGGGACGCCGGCCAGCGAGAACGGCAGCGTCGTGACGTCGGCCTGGTACATCGCGACCGGGTCGTCCGTGCGCTCGCCCAGCTTCCAGGCGACCGTCGGGCTCGTCGGCGTGGCGATCAGGTCCACCGTCTCGTGCGCGGCGCGGAAGTCCTCGACGATCTTCGTGCGGACCTGCTGCGCGCGCCGGTAGTACGCGTCGTAGAAGCCGCTCGACAGCGCGTACGTGCCGAGCATGATGCGCCGCTTGACCTCGGGGCCGAAGCCGTCGTGGCGGGTCCTCGTGTACAGCTCGACCAGACCGCCGCCGTCGATGTCGGCGCGGTTGCCGTAGCGCACCCCGTCGAAGCGGGCCAGGTTGGACGACGCCTCGGCCGGGGCGAGCAGGTAGTACGCCGCGAGCGCGTGGCGGGCGTGCGGCAGCGCGATCTCGACGACCGTCGCGCCCAGGCCCTCCGCCTGGCGGAGCGCCGCGTCGAACGCCGCGCGGACGCCGGGCTCGATGCCCTCGCCCAGCAGGTCGACGGGGACGCCGATCCGCACGCCGTCCAGGCGCTCGGCGGTCGGCAGGTCGAGCGGGTGGCTGTTCGTGTCCCAGCCGATCGACGTGGAGTCGTTGCGGTCCGCCGGGCCGGTCATGGCGCGGAAGAGCAGCGCCGTGTCCGCGACGTTGCGGGCGATCGGGCCGGCCTGGTCGAGCGACGACGCGAAGGCGATCATGCCGAAGCGCGAGACCGTGCCGTACGTCGGCTTCAGGCCCACGACGCCGCAGAGCGCGGCCGGCTGGCGGACCGATCCGCCGGTGTCGGTGCCGATCGACGCGGGCGCCAGGCCGGCGGCGACCGCGGCGGCCGAGCCGCCGGACGAGCCGCCGGGGACGCGCTCGCGGTCCCACGGGTTGCGGACGGGGCCGAACGCCGAGTTCTCGTTCGACGAGCCCATCGCGAACTCGTCCTGGTTCGTCTTGCCCAGGACCGTGGCGCCGGCGTCCTGCAGGCGGCGCACGGCGGTCGCGGTGTAGGGCGGCAGGTAGCCGCGCAGGATGTTCGACGCCGAGGCCGTCGGGACGCCCTCGATGCAGAACAGGTCCTTGATCGCCAGCGGCACGCCGGCGAGCACGCTGTCGGTGCCGGGCCGGTCGCGGCCCGCGAGCGCGGAGCCCGCGTCGTCCGCCAGCCACGTGAAGGCGTTCGTGTCGTCCGCGGCGGCGCGGTCGCGGTACGCGGCGAAGAGCTCGTCCTGGCCGAGGTCGCCGCGGCGCAGCGCCGCCGCCGCCTCGACGACGGAGAGGGAGATCGGATCGGTCATGCGCTCAGGCCTGCGGGCTCGGGACGCGGAAGCCGTCGTCGGTCGCGTCGGGCGCCTGCGCGAGGGCCACGTCGCGGTCGAGCGAGCGGTGCGGCTCGTCGGCGCGCAGCAGGCCCTGGCCGGCCACGACGTGCGCGGTCGGCTCGACGCCCTCCAGGTCGAGCTCCGAGATGGTCTCGAGGTGGCCGAGGACGGCGGACAGCTCGCGCGCCATCGGCTCGATCTCGTCGTCGTGCAGCTCCAACCGGGAGAGCGTGGCGACGTGTAGGACGGTGTCGCGGTCGATCATGCCCGGCCCATGGTAGTCCGCGGCCCTGCCGTGGGCGGACGCGCCGGGGCCGACGCGGGCGTCGGGGTCCCGTGCGGTCGGGCGGACGCGCGTGGCCGGCCCCGGGTCCGGGGACGGGCGGACCGCGATCAGGCGCCGGGCTCGGCCGCTGCCGTCGGCGCGTCGCGCCGCGACGGGGCGAGCCGCTCGGGCGGCGGGGCGAGCGCGCCCTCGCTCGCCCGGGGCCGGTCGTCCGCGATCGCGACCCACAGCCCGACGAGCCCGACGAGGAGCGACGCGAGCAGCAGCCAGCCGCCCGCGGCGACGCTCGTGCCGACGGTGACGACCGTGCCGTCGGGGAGGCGGTATCCGGCCCCGGGCTGCGCCAGCAGGGAGCGGATCGCCGTCAGCAGCAGCACGAGCCCGACGACGAACACCCCGAGCACGGTCGAGACCACCGCGCCGTAGGTCGGCCGGCCGGCGCGCGCCCGCACGGCCAGGACGACGACGACCAGCAGCCACGCGGCCGCGATCGCGACGAGCTCGAGCCACGGGTGACCGAGCGTCCCCCAGCCGCGTCCCAGCCCGGTGGCGTGCTCGCGGATCGTGTCGGCGCAGACGGGCGGCGAGATCGGGTCGTCCGCGCACGCGCCGTCGGCGTCGACCGCGAAGAGCCGCAGGAAGAGCGTGGCGAGCAGGCCGAGCAGGCCGAGGGACGCCAGCAGCTCGCCGGTCCGCAGGCGTCCGCCGATCACTTCGGCTCCTCGCCCGCCTGCATCCGCGCCGCCTGCACCGTGTTGGCCAGCAGCTTGGCGATCGTCATCGGCCCGACGCCGCCGGGGACGGGCGTGATGGCGCCCGCGACCGGGGCGACGGCGTCGAAGTCGACGTCGCCGACGAGCGTGCCGCCCTCGAGGCGGTTCATGCCGACGTCGATGACGGTGGCGCCCGGCTTGACCCAGTCGGACTGGACCATCTGGGCGCGGCCGACGGCGACGATCAGCACGTCGGCGCGCGCGGCCACGGCCGGCAGGTCGGTCGTGCGCGAGTGGGCGGTCGTCACCGTCGCGTTGCGCTGCAGCAGCAGCTGACCCATCGGCTTGCCGAACAGGTTGGAACGGCCGATGACGACCGCCTCGGTGCCCTGCAGCTCCACGCCGGCGTGGTCGAGCAGGCGGATGACGCCCGCGGGCGTGCACGGACGCAGGCCCGGCAGGCCGAGCGCCAGGCGGCCGGCGGACGCGACGGTCAGGCCGTCGACGTCCTTCTCGGCGGCGATCAGGTTCGTCAGCTCGACGCCGTCCAGGTGGGCCGGGACGGGCAGCTGGCAGATGATGCCGCTGACGCGCTCGTCGGCGTTCAGCTCGTCGATGAGCGCGACGACCTGCTCGCGCGTGGCGTCGGCGGGCAGGCGGTGGTCGAAGCCCTGGAGGCCGACTTCCTTGCACGCGCGCTGCTTGCCGCCGACGTAGACGGCGCTCGCGGGATCCTCGCCCACGAGGATCGTCGCCAGGCCCGGCGCGCGGCCGTAGCGCTCCACGAACGCGGCGACGTCGGCGGCGACCTCGCCGCGGACCTCCGCCGCTACCTGCTTGCCGTCGATGATCGTGCCGGACACCCCCGGCAGGCTAGCCGGTGGCGGGGCGATCCGGCCGGCTCAGTCGAGGGTCTCCAGGCGCGCGAAGCCGGCGATCAGCCGCTTCTCGCCCGACCCGCGGAAGCGCACGACGACGACGTCGCCGTCCATCCCGACGATCTCGCCCTCGCCGAACTTGACGTGGCGCACCCGCTGGCCGGCGGTCCAGGTCGGCGCGTCCTCGGCCGCCTTGGCGCGGTCGGCCTGCAGGTCGCTGCCGCGCCGCAGCCCGAGCCCGGCCAGGCTGGACGCGCCGCCACCCCCGCCGGACGCGCCGCCGGCGCGCGGCGCGCCCATCCGCCCCAGGCGGCTGAAGTCGGCGCGGGGGCGCATCGGGCCGCCCGCGCCGGGGCGGCCGGACAGCGCCTCGGGCGACGCCTCGTCGAGCGCGTCGTGCGGCAGCTCGCGCAGGA
The DNA here is from genome assembly GCF_017916475.1 of Patulibacter sp. SYSU D01012. Classification (GTDB taxonomy): domain Bacteria; phylum Actinomycetota; class Thermoleophilia; order Solirubrobacterales; family Solirubrobacteraceae; genus Patulibacter. The sequence goes on along the minus strand of NZ_JAFMTB010000001.1, from coordinate 2,034,940 downwards.
ACCGGCTGGGGACCTGCGTCTGCGGCGGCCCGTAGAGCGCGCGGCGGCGGGCCCACGTGATCGCCAGGTGCCGCCGCGCGCGGGTGATGCCGACGTAGCAGAGGCGCCGCTCCTCGTCGAGCTCGCCCGAGTCGATCGCGCGGGAGTGCGGGAAGATGCCGTCCTCCAGGCCGACGAGGAACACCGCGTCGAACTCCAGGCCCTTCGCGTTGTGGAGCGTCATCAGCGTGACGCTGCCGCCCTCGTCGGCGGCCGCGCGGTCGGCGTCCGAGATCAGCGCGGTCTGCTGCAGGAAGCGGTCCAGGCCGGTCAGGCCGTCGTCCGGATGCTCCTCGTGGTCGTACTCGTCGGCGTAGGCGTGCAGCTGGTCCAGGTTCTCCAGCCGCCCTTCGTCCTGCGGGTCGCTCGACGCCTCGAGCTCGGCCCGGTAGCCCGTCACGCGCAGGACGTCCTCGACCAGGTCGGCCACGCGCAGGTCGGCGCCGGCGGCGGCCATCGACTCGCGCAGCTGCGCGACCTGGTCGCCGAAGCTCGACACCGCGCGGCACGCCGCGGTCTTCAGGCCCGCGGCGGCGGGGTCGTCCAGCACCTCGAGCGGCGTGACGCCCGTCGCGGCGGCGTGGGCCAGGATGCGCCCGACCGTCGTGTCGCCGATGCCGCGGCGCGGCCGGTTGACGACGCGGGCGAAGGCGACGGTGTCGGCCGGGTTCTGCAGCCACGTCAGGTACGCCATCGCGTCCTTGACCTCGGCGCGGTCGAAGAACCGCTGACCGCCGATGACCTGGTAGCCCAGCTCGGCCTGGACGAGCGACGTCTCCATCGTCCGCGAGAGCGCGTTCGTGCGGTACAGGATCGCCATCTCGCTGAGCGGGACGCCCTCCCCTGCGAGCCGCTCGATCTCGCCGACGACCCAGCGCGCCTCGGCGAAGTCGTCGTCCGCCGCGCGCACGCGGACCTCGTCGCCCGCGCCCAGGTCGGTGAAGAGGTGCTTCTCGAGCTGGTGCGCGTTGTTGGCGATCAGCCCGTTCGCGGCGTCGAGGATGTGCTGCGTCGAGCGGTAGTTCTGCTCGAGCTTGATCGTCTCGGCGTCGGGGAAGTCCTGCTCGAAGTCGAGGATGTTGCGGATGTCGGCGGAGCGGAAGCCGTAGATCGACTGCGCGTCGTCGCCGACCACCATCAGGTTGCGGTGCCCGGGCTCCTCGCCCGCGAGCGGCCCGAGCGGGTCGTCGCCGCCCTGGTGCATCGGGTCGTCCATGCACAGGAGCTGCAGCAGTCGGTACTGCGCGGGGTTCGTGTCCTGGTACTCGTCGACGAGGACGTGCTTGAACGCGGCGCGGTAGCGGGCGCGGACCTCGGGGAAGCGCTCGAGCAGGTCGACGGTCCGGACGAGCAGGTCGTCGAAGTCCATCGCGTTGTTGCGGACGAGCTGCTCCTGGTACGCCGCGTACGCGTCGGCGACGGTGCGGTCGTACGGGCCGTGCGCCAGGTCCTGCGCCCGCTCGACGGAGCGCAGGCGGTTCTTGTGGTCCGAGATCTGGTTGCGCACCCCGTTGGGCGTGAACCGCTTGAGGTCGGCGCCCTCGGCCTCGAGGCAGCGCTTGACGAGCCGCTTGGAGTCGTCGGAGTCGTAGATCGTGAAGCCGCGGGTGTAGCCCAGCTTCTCGGCCTCGACGCGCAGGATCCGCGCGCACGCGCTGTGGAAGGTCTGCACCCACAGGCCGCGCGTGGAGCGGCCCAGAAGCGCCCCGACGCGCTCGCGCAGCTCGGCGGCCGCCTTGTTCGTGAACGTGACGGCCAGGATCTCGCCCAGTCCCGCCTGGCCGGTCCGGACGAGGTACGCGACGCGGTGGGTCAGCACGCGCGTCTTGCCCGACCCGGCGCCGGCGATCACCAGCAGCGGCCCGCCGGGGTGCGTGACGGCGCGGCGCTGCGGCTCGTTCAGCCCCTCGAGCAGTTCGGCGGCGTAGGCGTCCACGGAGCTCACCCATCGAGGATAGGAGCTGGGCCGGAGGGTGCCGCCCCGCCCCGCGCGGGACGAGGCGGACCCGCGCCACCCGGGCTCAGGCGGCCCCGCGCAGGCGCGGCAGGACGGTCTCGCCGATGGCGCGCAGCGTCGGACGCGGGTCGGGCATGGTGATCGGCGCGATGACCTCGGTGATCCCGTGGTCGCCGAGCGCCGCGACCCGCGACGCCACCTCCTCCGCCGTCCCCGCGATCGCGAAGTGCTCGACGATGACGTCGGGGATCAGCGCCGCGTACTCCGGGCTGTGCAGCCACTCGACGTAGCTCTGCCGCGCGCGGGCCTCGGACGAGACGCGCTCGAGCTCGGCGATCGTCTCCCCCAGCTCGGCCGGCAGGTCGTCCGCCGGGATGGCCCGCACCGCGGCGCGCGCGATCGCCGCCGCCGTGCCGCGCACCTCGTCCCGCGCGGCGGCCGGGTCGGCGTCGTCCACCGCGACCGGCAGCATCGCCTGGACGTGGAAGCCCTCCAGCGTTCGGCCGGCCTCGGCGCGGCCCGCGGCCACGTGGTCGAGCGCGTAGCGCAGGACGTCCGGGTGGATGCCGAGCTTCAGGTACACCCCGTCGGCGGAGCGCCCGGCGGCGGTGAGCGACCGCGGCCCGCTCGACGCGAACACCACCGGCACCCGCGGCGCCGGCCAGTCGAGCCGCAGCTCGGCGTCCTCGTACGGCACCGTCTCGCCGGCGTGCAGGCCGCGGATCACGCGCGCGGTCTCCTCCATGCGCTTGATCGTCGCCCGCTTACGGCCGATCGACTCGACCGCGGTCTCCCCCGTGCCGATGCCCAGGCGCACCTCGCGGCCGGCAGCGTGCTCGGCCACCGTCCCGATCGCGCCGGCGATGACGGCGGGGTGCCGGGTGACGGGGTTCGTCACGCCGGTGCCCAGGCGGATGTGTTCCGTCCGCTCGGCGACGACCGTCAGCGCGGTGTAGACGTCGCGGAAGAGGCTCTGCGAGTCGGCGATCCACACGCCGGGGAAGCCGAGCCGCTCGGCCTCGACGGCCAAGTCGGCGACCTCGCCGATCGGGCGGTCCGGGTGCAGGCCGACGCAGAAGTCGGGGGCGCTCATGCGACCGGCACCCGGGCCAGGACGCCGCCGTCGACGAGGAGCGACGCGCCCGTGACGAACGCCGCGTCGGCGGACGCGAGGAACGCGATCGCCGCGGCGATGTCGTCCGGGGTGCCCATCCGGCCGAGCGGCGCGGCGGACGCCGCCATGCCGGCCGCCGCCTGCGGGTCGTCCTGCGCGTCGAAGTACCCGCGCAGGTTGGGCGTGTCGATGTACCCCGGGCAGACGGCGTTGACCCGGATGCCGACGGGCGCCCCGTCCAGGGCCATCGCCTTCGTCAGCGCCAGCACGGCGCCCTTCGACGCCACGTACGCGGCGTCCTGCGGGAACGCGGCGAACGACGCGGTCGACGCGACGTTGACCACCGCGCCGCCGCCGCGGGCGACCATCGGGGCCCACAGCACCCGGGTGAGCGCGTGGATGCTGCGCAGGTTGACGTCCATCTGGCGGTCCCACGCGGCGTCGTCGAGCTCGTGCAGCGCGCCGACGACGGTCTGGCCCGCGGCGTGCACGACGACGTCGGGCACGCCGTGCTCGTCGAGCGCCGCGGGCAGCGTGGCGCGCACCGCGTCAGCGGACGCGACGTCGAGCGGCAGCACGACGGCGCGGTCGCCGATGGCCGCGGCGACCTCCTCGAGCGGCTCGCGGCGGCGGCCGACGAGCACGACGCGCGCGCCCTCGGCGGCGAGCCGCTCGGCGGCGCCCCGGCCGATGCCGGTCCCGGCCCCCGTGACGAGGGCGATCTGGTCCTGGAAGCGCATGGCGGCGGCGCTCACATCGGCAGGGCGGGCTCGCCCGCCGTCCAGCCGCCGTCGACGGGCAGCACCACGCCCGTCACCGCGGACGCCAGGTCGGAGGCGAGGAAGAGGATGCTGCCGGCGATCTCTTCGGGCTCGAACACGCGGCCGAGCGGCACCCGGCGCGACACCGCGGCCTCCAGCTCGGGCGTCATCTGCCCCGCCGCCATCGGCGTGCGCGTGAACCCGGGGCAGACGGCGTTGACGCGGATGCCCGCGGCCGCCCAGTCGATCGCCAGCGAGCGGGTCAGCGCGGCGACCGCGCCCTTCAGCGCCGAGTACGCCGACTGGTGCGGCAGGCAGACGAGCGCCGCCTGCGACGCGACGTTCACGATCGCCCCGCGGCGCTCCGCGAGCAGCGGCTGCAGGACGCGGGTCGTGTGGACGACGCCCATCAGGTTGACGTCGAAGTTGCGCTGGTAGTCGGCCGGGTCGACCTGCTCCGCGGGCAGGTTCGGCGTGATGATCCCCGCGCAGTTGACGAGCGCGTCGACGCCGCCCCAGCGGTTGCCCGCCTGCGCGGCGGCGGCCTCGACCGACGCGGCCGACGACACGTCCACCTGCCGCCGCTCGACGCCCTCCGGCGCGGGGCCGTCCGCCGGGGCCAGGTCCCACGCCTCGACGTTCGCGCCCGCCGTTCGGAACCGCTCCACGCACGCCCGCCCGATGCCGGATCCGGCGCCGGTGACGACCACGGTCTTGCCCTGCAGATTCATCGTTCTCCGTTCTCCGGCGCGCGCAGCAGCCCGAGGGTGCTGTGGAGCGCCGATTGCATGTGGACGCGCATCGCGGCGACCGCCGCGTCCGGATCGCGGGCCGCGATGGCCTCGACGATCCGCTCGTGCTCCTCGAGCGCCTTCGGCGCCCGGACGACCTGGAACCCGGAGCGGGCGCGGACGAGCTTCAGCTCCTGGTTGATGAGCTGGAGGTACCGCTCGAGCGCGGCGTTGCGTCCGCACCGCACGATCAGCTCGTGCAGGTCCAGGCGCTCCGGGTAGTGCGGCTCCTCGCCCTCCGTGACGGCCCGCTGCGAGGTGTCGAGGAAGGCGCGCAGCGCGACGACCTCGTCCGTCCCGGCGCGCTCGGCCGCGAGCGCAGCGGCGCGGCACTCGAGCGAGCTGCGGACCTCGAAGAGCTGCCGCACCTCGCCCGCGTCGAGCGCCCGCACGAACGCGCCGCGGTGCGACTCGATGCGCACCAGGCCGTCGCGCGCCAGGCGCTGCATCGCCTCGCGCACCGGCCCGCGGCTGACGCCCAGGTCGGCGGCGATCTCGACCTCGTTCAGCCGCTCCTCGGGACGCCGCTCGCCCCGCACGATCTGGTCGCGCAGGACGGCCTCGACCTTGTCCGTCAGCGTGTGGCCGACGCGGTCGATCGCGTCGGCGCCGTTGCCGCGGGTGCTCATGCCGCCACCCGCACGCAGACGGTCTTGTGCTCGGTCAGGTCGTCGAGGACCGCGCGGCCCATCTCCTTGCCCCACCCCGACTCGCGGATGCCGCCGAACGGCATCGCGGCGTCGAAGACCCCGTAGCAGTTGACCCACACCGTGCCGGCGCGCAGGGCGGCGGCCATCCGGTGCGCCGTCCCGACGTTGCCGGTCCAGACGCCCGCGGCCAGGCCGAAGCGGCTGTCGTTCGCCGCGGCGACCACGTCGTCGACGTCGCGGAACGGCAGGACCGCCACGACGGGCCCGAAGATCTCCTCGCGCACGAGCGGCATCTCGGCCCGCGCGCCCGTGAAGACGGTCGGCTCGAGGAACCAGCCGGCGTCGCCGACGCGGCGGCCGCCCGTCGCGAGCTCGGCGCCGGCGGCCACCCCGGCCTCGACGTGCCGGCACACCGCGTCGCGGTGCTCGCGCGAGACGAGCGGGCCGACGTCGGTGCGCTCGTCGAAGCCGTCGCCGATGCGCAGGCGCCGCGCCGCCGCGACCAGGCCGGCGACGACCTCGTCGTGCACGGCCTCCTGGACGTACAGGCGCGAGCCCGCGGTGCAGACCTCGCCCTGGTTGAAGAAGATGCCGTCCGCCGCGCCCTGGATCGCGGCCTCCAGGTCGGCGTCGGCGAAGACGACGTTCGGGCTCTTGCCGCCGAGCTCGAGCGACACCTTCTTCAGGTTGCCGCCGGCCGCCCGGATGATGGCGCGGCCCGTCTCGGTCGAGCCGGTGAAGGCCACCTTGTCGACGAGCGGGTGCGCCGCGAGCGCCGCGCCGGCGTCGTGGCCGAGGCCCGGCACGACGTTGAGCACGCCGGGCGGGACGCCGGCCTCGAGCGCCAGCTCGCCCAGCCGCAGCGCGCTCAGCGGCGTCTGCTCGGCCGGCTTGAGGACGACGGCGTTGCCGGCCGCCAGCGCGGGCGCGACCTTCCACACGGCCTGGCCGAGCGGGTAGTTCCACGGCACGATCGCGCCGACGACGCCGATCGGCTGGCGCCGGGTGAAGACGTGGTGGCCGCCCGGTGCGGACACGGGCACGGTCGCGCCGCCGAGCTTCGTCACCCACCCGGCCATGTAGTGCAGCAGGTCGACGGCGCCGGCCACGTCGACCGCTCGGGCGGTGACGAAGGTCTTGCCGTTGTCGAGCGTCTCCAGACCGGCGAGCTCGTCCGCGTGCGTGGCGACGAGGTCGGCCAGCCGGACGAGGACGCGGGCCCGCTCGGCCGGGCGCAGCACGCGCCACGGCCCGTCGTCGAGCGCGCGGCGGGCGGCGCGGACGGCCAGGTCGACGTCGGCCTCGCGTGCCCGCGCGACCTGCGCGAGGACGGTGCCGGTGGAGGGGTCGGTCGTGGGATACGTGCCGCCGTCGAGCGCGTCGACGCGGCGACCGTCGACGAGCAGCCGCACGTCGCCGATCTCGGGCGCCCGCTCGCGGGGCCGCAGGAAGGTCAGGGTCATGGTGGGTCCTGGTCGGGACGGGGACGGCCGCCGGCGGGCGCGCACGGGGCGCGGCCGCCGGGGTCGGGCGCCGGCGGGCGCGGACGCGCCGCGCCGCCGGGTCCGCGGTCGTCAGTCGCCCAGGCGGATGCAGACCGTCTTGGACTCCGTGTAGTCGTCGAGCACGATGCCGCCCATCTCGCGGCCCCAGCCCGACTCCTTGTAGCCGCCGAACGGCATGGCGGCGTCGAACACGCCGTAGCAGTTGACCCACACCGTGCCGGCGCGCAGCGCGTCGGCGACCCGGTGCGCGGTCGAGATGCTCTCGGTCCACACGCCGGCGGTCAGGCCGTAGCGCGTGTCGTTCGCGCGGCGGATGACCTCGTCCGTGTCGTCGAACGGCAGGATGGAGACGACGGGTCCGAAGATCTCCTCGCGGACGACGCGCGACTGGTCCGTGACGTCGGTGAAGACCGTCGGCGCCACGTAGTAGCCGCCCTCGGTGGCGTACGTGCCGCCCGCCGCGACGGTGCCCTCCTCGCGGCCCAGGTCGACGTACCCGGTGACCTTCTGGTGGTGCTCCTTCGACACGAGCGGGCCGATGAACGACGACGGGTCGAAGCCGTCGCCGACCGTGATCGACTCCGCGGCGGCCGACACGCCCGCCACGACCTCGTCGTAGACCGAGCGGTGCGCGTAGATGCGCGAGCCGGCCGCGCAGGCCTCGCCCTGGTTGTAGAAGATGCCGTCCGCGGCGCCCTGGATGGCCGCCTCGAGGTTGGCGTCGCCCATGATGATGTCGGGGCTCTTGCCGCCGAGCTCCAGGGTGACCTTCTTGATGTTGCCCGTGGCGGCCTGCAGGATCGCGCGGCCCGTCGCCGTGGAGCCCGTGAAGGACACCTTGTCGACGTCCGGGTGCGCGGTCAGCGCCGCGCCCGCCTCGGCGCCGAAGCCGGGGACGACGTTCAGCACGCCCTCGGGGATCCCGGCCTCGAGAGCCAGCTCGCCCAGGCGCAGGGCCGTCAGCGGCGTGACCTCGGACGGCTTGAGGACCACCGTGTTGCCCGCGGCGAGCGCCGGGGCGACCTTCCACGCCGCGATCGTGAGCGGGAAGTTCCACGGCACGATCAGGCCGACCACGCCGACGGCCTCGCGTCGCGTGTAGGTGTGGAAGCTGCCGGGGAACGAGATCGGGATCGTCGCGCCCTCGAGCTTCGTCGCCCAGCCCGACATGTAGTGGAAGAGGCCGGCGGCGGCCGAGACGTCACCGTCCCGGGCCTGCACGAACGGCTTGCCGTTGTCGAGCGTCTCGAGGCCGCCGAGCTCGGCGGCGTGCTCGAGCAGCAGGTCGCCCAGGCGCCACAGGATGGCGGCGCGGTCCTTCGGCTTCATGTCGCGCCAGGGGCCCGACTCGAACGCCCGGCGGGCGGCCTTCACGGCGCGGTCGACGTCCTCGGCGCGGGCCTCGGCCACGCGCGTCAGCAGCTCGCCGGTGGCGGGGTTGAAGACGTCGAACGTGCGGCCCTCGGCACCGTCGACGCGCTGGCCGTCGATGAGCAGGCGGGTGTCGCCGATCGCGGGAGCGTCGGCGTGCGGGGAGACGACGGGGGTGCTCATGCGCTCGCTCCTCAGGCCGCCGGGGCGGCGTGGTCGTGGATCAGGACGCCGCGGATGTTCTTGCCGGACTTCATGTCGGCGAAGCCCTGGTTGATGTCGTCGATCCGGTAGCGCGTCGTGACGAGCTCGTCGAGCTTGAGCTTGCCGGCCTTGTACTGGGCCAGCAGGCTCGGGATGTCGGCGATCGGGTTGCAGTCGCCGAACATCACGCCCTTGATCGAGCGCGACATCGTCTGCAGCTCCTGCGGGTGGACCGGGATGATCTCGGTGTCCGGGCCGAGCGCGACGAGCACGCAGGAGCCGGACTTGGCGACGGTGCGGAACGCCTCGGCGATGATGTCGCCCATCGCGCGGTCGACCGTGATGATCGTCGCGTCGGTGCCCTGCCACTCCGTGCGCTCGTGGATGTAGGGCAGCGCCTCGGCGATGGTGGCGAACGTCGCCGTGGCGCCGAACTCGGCGGCGCGCTCGCGCTTGGAGGCGACGGGGTCGACCACGACGACGTGCGTCGCGCCGGCCGCCGCCGCACCCTGGACGGCGTTGACGCCGACCCCGCCCATGCCGACGATCAGGACGACGTCGCCGGGCTTCACCTCGGCCACGTTCGTCGCCGCGCCGAAGCCGGTCGCGACGCCGCACGAGACGAGGCAGGCGACGTCGAGCGGGATGTCGTCGTCGATCTTGATCGCCTGCTGCTCCGAGCAGACGATGTGGTCGGAGAACGTGCCCAGGCGGCAGAGCGCGCCGAGGCCCTGGCCGTCGCGGAAGAACCGGTAGGTCCCGTCCATCGACTTGCCCTGCTCCATCAGGTAGCCGTTCTTGCACAGGTTGGAGCGCCCGGTGGTGCACCACTTGCAGACGCCGCAGACGGGGATGAACGAGGTGCAGACGTGGTCGCCGACCTGCACGCGGGTCACCTTCGACCCGACCTTGCGGACGATGCCCGCGCCCTCGTGGCCGCCGACGAACGGCAGCTCGACCTGCAGGTCGCCGTCCGTCAGGTGGGCGTCGGAGTGGCAGAGGCCCGAGGCGTGCACCTCGATGAGGACCTCGTGGTCGTTGGGCTCGCCGAGCTCGAGGTCGACGACCTCCCAGTCCTGTCCGACGGCCTGGATGATGGCTCCGCGGGTCTTCATGCGTTGTCCTTCGGGTCGGTGGTGGCGTCCGCGCTCGCGGCCGCGAGCGCGGCCTGGCGGGCGTCGTTCTGCAGCCGGCGGTCGTTCCGCTGGCGGAGGAGCTTCGAGAGGATCACGGCGATGATCAGCGCCGCGCCGTAGAAGAGCTGCTGGACGTAGTTCTCGGCGCCGAGCAGCTGCAGGCCGGTCGTGCCGGTGACGATGAAGTAGAGGGCGATGAACGTGCCCCAGGGGTTGAAGCGGCCGATCTTGAGCGTCGTCGAGCCCAGGAAGCACGCGGCGAAGGCGGGCAGCAGGAAGGACGCGCTCGAGTTCGGGTCCGCCGAGCCGGTGGTGCCGGCGAGGACCACGCCGGCGATCGCGGCGATCGTGCCGGACGCGACGAGGGCGAGGAAGCGCGAGCGGCCCACGGCGATGCCGTTCAGGCGCGCCATGTCCTTGCTCTGGCCGACGAACAGCAGGCGCTGGCCGGCGGGCGTGTAGTCGAAGACGTACCAGAGCAGCCCGCAGAGGATCACGGCGTACCAGAAGTTCACCGGGATGCTGAGGACCGTGTTGGTCAGCACGGCGTCGGACAGGCCGACGTCGATGCCGCTGATCGTGGCGGAGTCCGAGATCCAGAACAGGACGCCCTGGAGCAGCGTCGACATGCCGAGCGTGACGATGAACGGGTCGATGTCGAAGCGGACGACGATCGCGCCGTTCACCGCGCCGATGAGGGCGCCCGCCAGGACGGCCACGACGCACGCGGGGACGATCCCCCACCCGTGGTTGACGTTGAGGATCGCGACGAGCATCGCCGAGACGCCGAGCGTCGCGGCCACGGACAGGTCGTAGTCCCCGACCCGCAGCGGGATGAGCAGTCCGAGCGCCAGGATCAGCAGCACGGTCTGCGACCCGAGCATGCTCGAGATGTTCCCCTCGGTGAGGAACCGGTCGGTCGTCACCGAGAAGACGACGATCACGAGGGCCCAGACCCCGATGAGCGCGAACCGCTCGGGCTCCCGGCGGTGCTTCAGCTTCACGGGCTCGGGCGCGGCGGGACCGTCCGAGGGCCCGGCCGCCGTCACCGGCCGCGTCGTGGTGGTGGTCATGCTGCGGCTCCTGCGTAGATGGCGGTGGTCAGGGCGTCCTTCGTGATCGCGTCGCCGGCGATCTCGTCGACGACGCGGCCGTCGGCGAAGATCAGGACGCGGTCCGCGAGCTGGACGAGCTGCTCGTAGTCCGAGGTGGCGCACAGGACGGACGCGCCGCCGGCCACGGCCTCGCGGACCAGGCGGAAGATCTCCCGGCGCGCGCCCACGTCGACGCCCTGGGTGGGCTCGGCGAGCAGCATCACGGCGGGCTTCGTGTCGAGCCACTTGCCCAGCAGCGCCTTCTGCTGGTTGCCGCCCGACAGGCTCGAGAAGAGCGCGGCGGGGTCGGCGGGCTTGACGTGCAGCCGCACGCACGTGTCCTGCGACTGCTGGCGCAGGGCGCCCCAGCGCAGCCGGCCGCCCCGGAACGAGCTGCGCAGGAACGGCAGCGACATGTTCTCCAGGACGGACAGGCGCGGGGCGCTGCCGAGCGCCTTGCGGTCGGCGGGCAGCAGCACCACGTCGTGCCCGAGCATCCGCTGCGGCGTGGGCCGCTCGATGGCGTCGCCGCCGACGTGCACGGTACCGCCGACGGGGCTGCGCACGCCGTAGAGCAGATCGGTCAGCTCCTCGATGCCCGACCCGGCCAGGCCCGTCACGCCGACGACCTCGCCGGGGTGCAGGTCCAGGTCCAGGCCGCGGACGCGCTCGCCCGACAGGCCCCGCGTGGAGAGCACCACCTCGGGGCTGCGCTGCGTGCCGTCGTCGGGCCGGGTGACCGCGCCGATCTTCACGCCGAGGATCAGCTCGACGAGCTCCTCGCGGCCCAGGCCGTGGACGTCGCGGGTGCCGACGTTGCGGCCGTCGCGCAGGACGGTGACGCGGTCGCAGATCTCGAGCACCTCGTCGAGGTCGTGCGAGACCAGGATGACGGCGTCGCCCTCCTGCCGCAGGCGGTCGACCAGGCGGAAGAGGATCCCGACGTCGGCGCTGGGCAGGAAGACCGTCGGCTCGTCCAGGATCAGCAGCTGCGGCCGCCGCTCGCCGGCGCGCGCGTGCAGCTCCTGCGCCGCGACGGCGCGGACGATGGCGACCATCGCGCGCTGCACGGGGCTGAGCTGGTCGATCCGCGCGTCGGGGTCGACCGCCACCTCGAACCGCGCGAGCAGCTCGGTCGCGCGATCGCGCTCCGCGTCCCACGGGATCCGGCGCATCGTCCCCCGCGCGCCGACGTGGTCGAAGGCGAAGTGCTCCAGGACGGTGGCGGCGTCGGACAGCCCCAGGTCCTGGTGGACGAAGGACAGGCCGCGGTCCCGCAGGCCGTCCGCGCCGAAGGGCATCGGCACGTCCTGCCCGTGGATCGCGACCGCGCCCTCGTCGGCGTCGTGCACGCCGGCGAGGGTCTTGATCAGCGTCGACTTGCCGCAGCCGTTGGCGCCCAGCAAGCCGTGGACCTCGCCGGCGCGCACCGTCAGGTCGACGCCCCCGAGGGCCGGCACGCCGGCGAAGCGCTTGACGAGGCCGGAGACCCGCAGGACCTCCGCACCGGCGACGCCCGTGGCGTCGCCGGCCTGCGCCTGGCGAGGCTGGCTCACTTCAGGCCCCAGAGGGTGTCGTAGCCGGCGTCCACGTCGCCGAAGCCCTTGCCGGAGACGGGCGGGGTGCCGGCCTCGTCGACGTTCTCGGGCGTGAACACGCGCAGCGGCGCGGTCGGCTTGTCGAGCGGCTTCTTGCCGAGCATCAGGCGGAACGCCTGGTCCATCGTCAGCAGGCCGATGAGCGTCGGGCTCTCGCCGACGTTCATCTTCAGGTTGCTGCCGCCCTTCTGCATGAGGGCGTTGATCGACGGCGTGCCGTTGAACGAGTAGACGTTGACCGTCCGGCCGCGGGCGGCCTGGCGGATCGCCGGGTCCGTGTACTGCGCCATCGAGTCGTAGATGGGCAGGATCGTGTTGATCTCGCCGTCGCGGTTGAGCTCGGACTGGACCTGCGGCTGCACCTTCGTGGCCCAGTCGGCGACGGGCACGTTGGTGACGGTCAGCGAGCACTTCGACCCGCAGCGCTTGGCCAGCTCGTCCTTCATCGCGGCGACCATGCCCTTGGACGGGCGCGTCTCGTCGGCCGAGATCGCGAGGGCCTTCACGGGCTTGCCGTTCTGGTCCGCGATGGCCTTGTCGACCATCAGGCGGGCGGCGTTGTAGAACTCGCCGGCCGCGACCGCGTCCACGCCCTTGGGCGTCGGCGACGTCGGGTCCTCCTCGTGGGCGGCGATGATCTTCACGCCCGCCTTCTCCGCGGCGCGGATCTGCGGCTGCAGCGTGTCCGGCAGCGGGCCGTTGAGGATGATCACCGACGCCTTCGCGTTGATCGCGTCCGAGAAGCCCTGCTGGAAGTCGGAGACCTTGCCCTGCGAGGGGAACGTCACGTACGTGACGCCGGCCTTCTTCGCGGCGGCGGCCATCGCGGCCTCGCCGTCCTTGTAGAACGGGATCGAGGTCGTGATCGGGATGGAGTAGACCGTCTTGCCCTTCAGGCTCGACACGTCGATCGGCTCGGCGTCCGACTCGAACTTCGGCACCGCCGAGTACTTGGCGATCTGGTCCTTGGCGTACTGGACGTTCTCCGCGGAGACGTCCGAGCCGGCGCCGCCGCCGGAGGCCGAGCCGCCGGAGTCGTCGCTCGACCCGCAGCCGGTGAGCGCGGCGGCGCCGATGACGGCGGCGCAGCCGAGTGTCGTGAGTGTGCGCATGTGTCCCCCTCGTTTGGTGTCGGTCCGGTCACCGGTCCCGCAGCGCGGGATCGGCCTCCAGGTCGTCGTGGATCCGCTCCACGGAGCGCCGCCGGAACAGCTCGATCAGGTCGTCCGGGTAGCCCGGCGATCCCCCGATCGGCGCGTGGATCCGGTCCTCGAACGCGATGCGCTGGGCGCATTCCTCGCGGTCCCAGCCGCGATCTCGTGCCGCGGCCACCCGGCCGACGAGCTCCCGCCCCAGGGCGCGGTAGCGCTCCAGGAGCTCTCGTCCGCCGGGCTCTCCGTGGCCGGGCACGAGGTGTTCGAAGTCGATGCCCTCGGCGCGGTCGATCGCGTCGAAGAACGCCGGGACGCTGCCGTCCAGCCAGGCCGGCAGGCCCAGGTTGCAGACGTCGTCGCCGGTGAACAGCACGCCCTCCTCGGGCACGTGCACGAAGATCGTGTTCTCCGTGTGGCCCGGGGCGTGCTGCAGCTCGAGCCGTCGGTCGCCGACGTGCAGGGTCATGCGGTCGTCGAACGTCACGTCCGCCAGGCGGACCGCGTAGTCGTCGACGAGCGGCACGGCGTCGGGGTCGATGACCGCGAACAGGTCGCGCAGGTACTCGCGCGTGGGCGCGGCCTCGACCAGGCGCTCGCGGGTGCGGCGGTGGGCGACGACGGCGCCGGGCAGCCAGCGGTTGCCGATCGTGTGGTCGGGGTGGTGGTCCGTGTTGACCAGCCAGCGCGCGGTGCCCAGGCCGGCGACCGTCGCGGCCCACGCCTGCGCGTCCGTCGGGCGGTGCGGCGCGTCGACGAGGGCGAGGGTGCCGTCCCCGCCGTCGACGATGCCGTTGTTGGACCCCAGGTGCTGCGTCTCCACGTGGACGCGGTCGGTGAGCTGCCGCAGGGCCATCTCAGTCCTCGGCGGGCGGCAGCGACGGGGCGCCCAGGGCGCCGATCAGGTTCTCGATCCGCAGCGGGCTGAAGACCTCGAGGAAGACGGCCTCGCCCTCCAGGCTGCGGCCGCTGTGCGGCACGCCGCGCGGCACGACGGCCACGTCGCCGACGCCCAGCTCGAACGTCTCGCCGCCGACGGTCAGCTCGATCCGCCCCTGGATCACGACGTTGGCCTGCTCGTGCTCGGGGTGCTCGTGCTCGGGCAGCACCGTCGGGTGCACCCAGCGGATGCGGTTGAGCCCCATCTGCCGGCCGGCGACCGCGGTGCGGAAGTTGTTCGGCAGCCCCTCGACCTCGGGCAGCGCGTCCCAGGAGGTCCAGTACGTCACGCCGCCAGCCCCCGGACCCGTGCGACGACCTCGTCGGTCGACGCGACGTCGCAGTACTTCTGGCCCAGGTCGAACAGGTTGGCCTGGTGGACCGTGGGCGAGCGGTCGTAGACCGCGTCGTGCGGCACGACGCACTTGAAGTTGTAGGAGAACCCGTCGACGACGGTGCCGCGGACGCAGCCCGAGGTCGTCGCGCCGGTGGCGACGATCGTGTCGGCGCCCAGGCCGATCAGGTAGCTCGCCAGCGGCGTGCCGAAGAACGCGCTCGGGTGCTTCTTCGGCAGCAGCAGGTCGCCGGGCTGCGGCGCGACGGCCTCGGGGAAGCGGTACCCGTGGTCGGGCACGTCCATGATCCCCGGCACCTTGGCCCCGAGCACGCCGCCCCGGTCCTCGGCCGTCTTCGGCGCGACGTGCGGGTAGAGGATCGGCAGGCCCTGCTCGCGGAAGACCGCGACGAGCTTCGCGATCTGGTCGACCGCGGCCCAGCCCACGTCGCCGCAGGACGTCGTGTAGTCCTCGAGGCTCTCGAAGAACGGCTTGGGGCTGTTGCCCATCGTCCGGTGCTGCACGTCGATGATCAGCAGCGCCGGGCGCGTGCCGAAGCCGGAGGGGCGGCCGAAGCCGGCGGCCTCGTAGCGGCGCTCGTCGTCCGCGGTGATGACGTCGGACCAGGGGCTCGGGGTGCTCATGCGGGGGCTCCGGGGGTCGCAGGGACGCCGCTGCGGTGGCGCGGCAGGTACTGGCCGGCGGGCTCGCCGACGGGGGCGCCGTCGGCGAAGACGGTGCGCCCGCGAAGCAGGGTGCGCTCGACGCGGACCCCGACCTCGACGCCCTCCCAGGGCGTGAAGCCGGCGCTCGCGAGCTCGGTCGCGGCACTGATCGTGTTCGGGGCGTCCAGGTCGACGATCACCAGGTCGGCGTCGGTGCCGGGGCGGATCGCGCCCTTGCGGTCACCCAGGCCGAACGTCCGCGCGGGGCGGGTCGACACCAGATCGACGAGGCGCTCGAGCGAGATCCCGCGGCGCAGGTGGCCCTCCGTCAGCACGAGGGGCAGCAGCTGCTGCATCCCGGGGAAGCCGGGCGACGCCTTCGCCAGCCCGCCCTCCTTGAAGCGGCCGTGGCGCGGCACGTGGTCCGAGCCGATGGTGTCGATCGTGCCGTCGGCGATCGCCGCCCACAGCGCCTCGCGGTCGGCCGGCGGCCGCAGCGGCGGATTGACCTTGCCCTCCACGCCGACGGGCGACGCCGTGTCGAGGGTCAGGTAGTGCGGGCAGGTCTCGATCGAGATCCGCGGCTGGTGCGCGCGGACGTCGCGCAGCACGTGCAGCGACGTCTCATTCGTCACGTGGACGGCGTGGACGTCGGCCTGCGCGAGCATCGACAGGAAGCCGATGCGCTCGAGCGCCTCGGCCTCGACGTAGCCGGGGCGGCTGCGGTCCCACCGCTCGAGCGGGGAGCCCTCGCCGTCGAGCACGCCGCGGCGCGCGAGCAGCTTGATCAGGTCGGCGTTCTCGGCGTGCGGGTTGACGATCGCGCCGTTCGCCGCGGCGGCCTCGAGCAGCTCGAGCAGGAAGCCGTCGTCGTTGCCGGGCAGGCCCAGGCGCTGCCCCTCGTCCGTGCGGAAGTTCATGAAGAACTTGAAGGACGAGACGCCCAGGTCGCGGACGTAGTGCGGGATCGCGTCCAGCTGCTCGCGGGTGCCGATGCAGAAGTGGAAGCCGAAGTCGACGCGCGAGTCGGCGTCCATCGCGCCGCGGGCGACCGGCAGGACCTCGTCGTACGGGTCCGCGGACATCAGGTAGGCGACGAGCGACGTGACGCCGCCGGCGGCGGCGGCCGCGGTCTCGGGGCCGACGTCCTCGGGCGTGCGCGGCACCGTGATGTCGGCGCCCAGGTGCACGTGCGCGTCGACGACGCCGGGCAGCACGTGGCGGCCGGTCACGTCGAGCGTCTCGGCGGCGTCGGCGGGCGCGTCGGGCGCGACCACGCCGGCGATCCGGCCGCCGGCGACGAGCACGTCGGCGCGCTGCGGCCCGACGCCGGGCAGCACGACGGTGCCGCCCGCCAGGCGCAGGTCGATCGGGGCGGCGGCGGTCACGACGCGTACCTCGCCTCGAGCTCGTCGTAGTGCGGCTTGCCGACGGCCTCCTGGCGCTCCTGCCAGGTCGCCATGACGTCGGTCAGCGTGGCGCTGGACCCGTGCTCGCGCAGCTCGGCGTACGCGTGCGTGACGGCGCGCTGGGCGGTGCGCAGAGCGGCGTTGGCGTAGAGGGCGATCGAGAAGCCCATCTCCCCCAGCTCGTCGAGCGGCACCATCGGCGTCGAGCCGCCCTCGACCATGTTCGCGACGAGCGGCGCGTCGACCTCGGCGGCCACGCGCCGCAGCTCGTCCACGGACGTCGGGGCCTCGACGAAGATCACGTCGGCGCCGAGCTCGCGGTAGGCCAGGGCCCGCTCGATGGCCTCGTCCAGGCCGTTCGTGGCGCCGGCGTCCGTGCGGGCGACGATCAGCGTCTCCTCGCTGCGGCGGCTGTCGAGCGCGGACTGCAGCTTGCCGCGCATCTCGTCGAGCGGGATGACGGCCTTGCCGGCGAAGTGCCCGCACTTCTTGGGGAAGACCTGGTCCTCGAGCTGGATGGCGGCGGCGCCGGCGCGCTCGAGCTTGCGAACGGCGTGCCGCACGTTCACCGCGTTGCCGAAGCCCGTGTCGCCGTCGACGACGAGCGGCACGTCGACCGCGTCGGAGATCGCGGCGACGTGGTCGGCGAGCTGATCCACGCTCGTCAGGCCGATGTCGGGCACGCCGAGCCGGGAGTTCGCCAGGCCGGCGCCGGTGACGTAGATCGCGTCGAACCCGGCCGCAGCGGCGAGCCGGGCGCTCAGGGCGTCGTACACCCCGGGCAGGAGGATCGGGGCACGGCCGGCGTGCGCCTGCCGGATCTGCTCCGACAGCGGGGGACTTGTGCGATCTGCGTGAGCCACGGCACAGAACCAACCACACCGCACTGCTGATTGTCAACAGTTGATCGTCGACTATGTGCAGCGCAGCCGCCCAAACCGGCGTTTGGACGGGACGGCGACGTAGGCTTCGGCCATGCGACCGTCCCGTCCGTCCCGCCCCCTCCCCGCTCCAGCGACCGCCGTGAGCCCGGAGCGCCCCCGATGAGCACGACGCGGCGCGGTCCGATCGCGCGCTCCGGCAACTCGTTCGCCGACCAGGTCGAGCGGACGCTGCGGGAGCAGATCCTGCGCGGGCACTTCCCGTCGGGCGGGCGCCTGAACGAGGTCGAGATCTCGACGGAGCTCGGCGTCAGCCGCGGACCGGTGCGCGAGGCGATGCAGCGCCTGGCGCGGGACGGCCTCGTCGAGCTGCAGGCCCATCGCGGCGCGTTCGTGCGGGCCCTGACGCCCGGCGAGGTCCGCGACCTCTTCGAGGTGCGCACGGCCCTGGAGTCCACGGTCGCCCGCCTGGCCGCCGAACGCGCCACGGACGAGGACCGGGAGCGGCTGCGGGCGCTGCGCGACGCCGGGCCACGCGGCGACGACCTCTCCGTCCCCGCCGACGAGCGCTTCCAGGGCGCCCGGGACGTGCACGCCCTGCTCGCCCTCGCCGCCGGCAACGAGGCGCTCGCCGCGCACGTGGCGCTGGTCAACCAGGAGCTGCAGCTGCTGCGGACGCAGTCGGGCGAGGTTCCCGACCGCGCCCACCACGCCGTCGAGGAGCACGACGAGCTCGTCGACGCGGTCCTCGCCGGGGACGGCGAGCGCGCAGCGGACGCGATGGAGGCCCACCTGCGGCACGCCCTCGACCACGCCCTGCGGTCGATGGCCCCCGCGGACTGAGCGCGGCGGCGGGGCGGCGGGCGAGGCGGCGCGCGCCGGCACCGGACCGCGCGGGCCGACGGCCGGGCGGTGCAGACTCCGGCGGGAGGACGACGCGGCGGCGGGCGGAGCGCGGCGACGCCCGGCGCCGCGGCGACACGGGTCCGGTCGGCGCGGGATGCCGGCCGACCGGAAGTGTTGACAGTTGACCGGCGCTCCGGCTAGCGTGCGCGACGGCACACGACTCCCGACCGACCGTTCGGGACGCGCCGCCCCTCTCCATGCCGCCCGCCTCGTCGACGTCCTCCCCCGCCACCCCCGCGGACACGCCCGCCACGGCCGCCGCGGGCTTCGCCGCCCTCGTCCGCTGGGCGACGTCGGTCGCCTACGACGACCTGCCCGACGACGTCCGCCGGCGGGCGCTACTCGTGCTCGCCGACGACCTGGGCGCGATGCTCGCCGTCCGCGACGACCCGCAGGTCTCCGCGGTGCGCGACTCGCTCGTCCTGCCGGGCCAGCCCGCCGAGGCCACGGTCGTGGCCGGCGGCCGGCGCCGCGGTGAGCGCGCGGCCGTCGCCGCCGCCAACGGGGCGGCGGCGGACTGGGCCGAGATGGACGAGGGCTACCGGCCCGCGACCTGTCACGCCGGCCTCTACGTCCTGCCGGCGCTGCTCGCCGAGGCCGAGGCCCGCGGCCGCACGGGCGAGGAGCTGCTGGCCGCCCTCGTCGCCGGCTACGAGGTCGTCACCCGGGTCGCCCGGGCCTGGCGTCACGACGAGCTGGTCATCCATCCCCACGCCCTGCTCGCGCCCATCGGCGCGGCGACCGGTGCGGCGCTCGCCGCCCGGGTGCCCGCCGACCAGGCCGTCGCGGCCGTGTCGGCCGGCGCCACGACGGCGATGCTCGGGCCGTTCGACCACGCGCTGACCGGCGAGCTGGTCCGCAACGCCTGGTCGGGCATCGCCGCCTGGACCGGCGTGCAGCTCGTCCGCTGGTCGGCCGTCGGGATCGGCGGCGCGCCGAGCGCCCCGCACACCGCGTTCGCCGGCGCCATGGGCGCCACGGCCCACCCCGCCGCGCTCACGGACGGGCTGGGCGAGACGTGGGCGATCCGCGACGGGTACCACAAGCTCTTCGCCTGCTGCCAGTACGCCCACTCGACGGTCGAGGCCCTGCTCGAGGCGCGGCCCGAGATCGGCGAGCGCCGGATCGACGACGTCGTCGACGTCGAGGTGCGCACGCATCCCCTGGCGCTCAAGCTCGACGGGGCGCGGCCGGCGACGAGCCTGGCGGCCAAGTTCTCCGTCCCCCACGTCGCGGCCGCCGCCCTGGTGCGCGGCGCCGTCGACGCCGACGCGTGCGCGCCCGCCGCGCTGGCCGACCCGCGCATCGCGGCGCTCCGCGAGCGGGTGCGCCTGGTGCCCTTCTCCCCCGTCCCCGTGCCGCCGCACGACCGGCCGGCCACCGTCGTCGTGACGCTCCGCGACGGCACGACGGTCGAGCGCACGTGCATGAGCGCGATCGGCTCGCCCGACCGCCCCCTGCCCGTCGACGTCCTGCTCGACGACAAGCTGCACGGCGCCGTCGGCGCCGACCACCCCGGGTTCGTCCCCACCGTCCGCGGCCTGCTGGAGCGCCCCGCGCTCCTGCGCCGCCCGTGGGGCGAGACCCTCGACGCCCTCCTGGAGGCCTGAATGCCGCAGATCAACCGCACCGGCGACTTCGACACCGAGGTCGACGTCCTCGTCGTCGGCGCCGGCGGCGCGGGCCTCGTCGCCGCCCTGGCCGCGCACGAGGCCGGCGCCACCGTCGCCGTGGTCGAGAAGTACGACCGCGCGGGCGGCAACACCGCGCTGTCGACGGGGTCGGTCCCCGGCGGCGGCACGAAGTACCAGGCCGAGGCCGGCATCGAGGACTCGCCCGAGCGCATGGCCGCGGACCTGCTGCGCCAGAGCGGCCCGCACGACGCCGAGTGGCTGACCCACCAGCTGGCCCGCCAGTCCGCCCCGCTCGTCGAGTGGCTGCGCGAGGACGTCGGCATCGAGCTCGAGCTGATCACGGACTACAAGCACGTCGGCCACTCCGTCCCGCGCCTGCACGCGCCGCGGAGCCGCAAGGGCCAGGATCTGGTCAACGACCTGGTCCGGGCGCTCGAGGAGCGCGAGATCCCGCTCGTCCTGGGCCACCCCGTCGAGGACCTGCTGCTCGACGACGACGGCCGCGTGTCCGGCGTCCTCGTCCGCGGCGACCGCGTCGAGGAGACCCGGCTGGGCGCCCCGAACGTCGTCCTCGCCGCCAACGGCTTCGCCGGCAACCGCGAGATGGTGCGCGAGTACTGCCCCGACGTCGCCGACGCGGAGTACTTCGGCGCGCACGGCTCGACCGGCGAGGCCGTCGCGTGGGTGCGGGACCTGGGCGCGAAGCTCGAGAACATCGGCGCCTACCAGGGCTACGCCGCAGTGGCCTACCCGCACGGCTCGATCACGAGCTGGACGACGGTCGAGATGGGCGGCGTGCTGGTCAACCCCGACGGCGTGCGCTTCGGCGACGAGACCGTCGGCTACTCGGGCTTCGCCGCCGACGTCATCGCCCACGGCGGCGCCGCGTGGGTGCTCTTCGACCAGCGGATCCGCGACTACGTCGCCGGCAACGAGCTGGAGTTCCGCGAGCTCGTCGAGCACGGCGGCGTGCGGGTGGCCGAGGATCCGCGCGAGCTGGCGCGCTACTTCGACCTGCCCGAGGACGCTGTCGCCCGCACCGTCGAGGAGGCCGCGCGCGACGCGGCCGCCGGCACGCCCGACCGCTTCGGCCGCACGGACTTCGGCTTCGGCCCGCTGACCGCGCCGTACGCGATGTGCCGCACGACGCCCGGCCTCTTCCACACCCAGGGCGGCGCGGCGATCGACGCCGACGCCCACCCGCTGCGCCCCGACGGCACCGTCATCCCGGGCGTCTTCGCGACGGGCGGCGTGGCGGTCGGCGTGTCCGGCCGCAGCGGCGGCTACGGCTACTCGTCCGGCAACGGCCTGCTGACGGCGATGGGCCTGGGCCGCGTCGCCGGCGCCGCCGCCGCGAACGTCCCGCTGCCCCGATGAGCGCGCAGGAGCCGCTCGCCGTCGGCCTGGCCCGGGGCGTGCGCGCCCTCGCCGGCGCGCCGCTGCCCGCCGACGTGCTGAGCGCGGCGCAGGACCACCTGCTCGACGCCATCGGTGTCGGCCTGGCCGGCGGCGCCGCGCCGACCTCGCCGCTCGGCCCGGCCCTCGGCGCCCTGGGCGGCGGCGACGGCACGGTCCTCGGCCGCGCCGACCGCCTGGCCCCCGCGTCGGCGGCGCTCGTCAACGGCACGCTGATCCACTCCATGGAGTTCGACGACACGCACGTGCCGTCCGTCATCCACGGCAGCGCGGTCGTCGTCCCGGCGGCCCTTGCGGCGGCGGAGCGCCAGGCGTCGTCCGGCGCCGAGCTCGCCGTCGCGGTCGCCGCGGGCTGGGAGACGCTGGTGCTGCTCGGCCTGGCGAGCCCGGGCGGGTTCCAGGCCGCGGGCTTCCAGACCGTCGCCGCGGCGGGCCCGTTCGGCGCCGCCGTCGCGGCCGGCCTGCTGGCGAGCACCGACGAGGCCACGCTCGTCTCGGCGCTGGGCATCTGCGGCAGCCAGGCGAGCGGCACGTTCGCGTTCCTCACCGACGCGTCGACCGTCAAGGCGATGCACGCCGGCTGGGCCGCGCACTCCGGCGTCCTGGCCGTCGACCTGGCCACGGCCGGCGTCACCGGCCCGGCCGCGGTCCTCGAGGACCGCTTCGGCTTCTTCGCCTCCTACGCCCGCGACGCCGAGGCGCCGGGACGGTTCGCGGCGCTGCTCCCCGGCCTGGGCGAGCGGTGGGCGCTGCCCGAGGCGGCGTTCAAGGCCTACCCGTGCTGCCACTACATCCACCCGTTCCTCGAGGCCGCCGAGCGGCTGCGGGACGAGGGCCTGGCGCCCGACGACGTCGCCGAGGTCGTGGTCCGCGTGCCGGACGGCGCGGCGCCGATCGTCTGCGAGCCGTGGGAGCGCAAGCTGACCCCCGCGTCCGACCACGACGCGCGCTGGAGCCTGCCCGTCTGCGTCGCCCAGGTGCTCCTGCGCGGGCGCCTGACGAGCGCTGACGTGACGGGCATCGCCAGCGATCCCGAGGTGCTGGCGCTTGCCACCCGCATGCGCGCCGAGCCGTGGGAGGACTCGGGCTTCCCGGCCCGCTTCCCCGCCGACCTGCGCGTACGCACGACGGACGGCCGCGACCTCCACGCCACCGTCGACGACGTGCGCGGCAGCGCCTCGCGCCCGCTCGGCGCCGACGCGGTGCTGGCGAAGTTCCGCGACAACGCCGAGCCCGTGGTGGGCGCGGCGCGCGCGGACGAGATCGCCGCCGCGGTCCGCGACCTGCGGGCGCTCGACGACGTCCGCGAGCTGACGGCGCTCCTGCGGCCGGCGGCCTGAGCGCGCCCGCCGCCGGCCGACCGCCCGCTTCCCGCACCCCCGCCACTCCGCCCCGCACCCCGGCCGAAGGACCACCGCCATGACCGTCCTCACCCACTTCGAGCTCCAGGTCGACCCGTCGCGGCTGGCCGAGGCGCTTGCCGTCCTCGACCGGATCCTGGACGACACGCGCGCGTTCGCCGGCAACCAGGGGGTCACGGTGGCGCAGGACGAGGCCGACCCGGCCCACGTCCTCGTGATCGCGGAGTGGGACGCGGCGGAGCACCACGACGCGTACCTCGCCTGGCGGGCCGGCGAGGGCGCGGTGCCCGAGCTGCCCGGCCTGCTGGCAGAGGAGCCGGGCGGCGCGCGGTTCACGGTCACGTCGATCCGGTGAGCGGGCGGCCGGCGGATGCCGACGACGCCGGTGCGGCCGCCGGCCTGTCGACCACCGGCGACCGCGGTCCCGCCGCCGACCGGGGCCCGACCGCCCACCGGATCCAGCTGGACCCGGACCCGACGGCGGCGGCGAACTACTCGCCAGGGTTCCGCATCGGCGACCTGGTGGTCGTCTCGGGCCAGGCGGCGCTCGACGCGCACAGCCGCACCGTCGGCGCGGGCGACTTCGACGCCCAGGCCGCCCAGGTCTTCGCCAACCTGCGCCGCGTGCTCCGCGGCGCCGGCTCCGACCTGGAGCAGGTGGTGAAGGTGACGACCTATCTGAACAACATGGCGCACTTCCGGAAAATCAGCGCGCTGCGAGCCCAGCAACTCACGGCGCCCTACCCCGCCGACACGATCGTCGAGTTTCGGGTGCTCACGCGACCTGAACTGACGCTCGAGATCGAGGCGATCGCGCTGGTGGGCGGGACGCTGGCGGCGTAGACCCCTGCAGCCGACGGGCGCGACGCGCCGACCCACGAGGCCCGAGAAGAAAGCCAATCGCAGCATTGCGTCCGATCGAGGTCCCATCGATTCAACACGCCGCGGTGACATCTCGGCCGGCCCGCGCGCTACGTCAGGCCCACGAGTATTCGGCGCCGGGCGCCAGGCGCCAGGCCCGGGCCTGAGGCGTACGAGCGTGATGGCGGCGAGCATGATGCCGCGCCGCTGGACCCCGATCGATGCGACGAGCGGCACGGTTCCACCGTAGTCGCGTCGTGGTCTCTGGCGACGCGGACTGAGGAAGCCGACGGGTCTCGATCATCGTCACGCCCGCCAGACGTTCCCGCCTCGCCGCGATGGCCGGTGGGATGTCGACCCAGCTCTCTGGCCCGATACGCGGAAATGCACGGCGCATGGTGCTCGGTCGTGCGCGCCAACGCCCGGCCTCCGAGTTGCCGACGGAGTCCCGCACCTTGCACGAGCGCCACTTCGACGACGCACCGTCGGCCCGTTCGGCGGCGCCCCGGTGTGCTGCGCCCGCACGCGGTCGCGACGACGGCCGCACGCCCGACCGTCCTCACGCCTCAGAACGACGAGGCGTCGCTGTGCGAGGCCGGGTTCTACGACGTCAGAGCTCTCCAGGGCGATCTCGTTCGAGACGGCGTGACGGCTGGTAAGGCCACGGCCCTGCGGCAGCGGACGAACTTCTCACTATGCGAGCAAAACTGTAGCCCGGCGGCGCGGCGTAGCGGACGCCCGGGGTGCGGGCTGAAGTTCCTTGCATAGGGTCAGATCCGGTCTAGGGGCGAGCGATGGCGCACCGCTGGTGCCCCCGGTTCTCGCTCACCGGGCGACGTGCGGCCAGGCCGGTTGGAACGGCCTGTCCAACCGGACGGCGTCAACTCGCGCTCTCACGTCACTCTCGCCCACAATAGTCACGGCGCGCGTGTACGTCCGCCCAAGGCCGTATGTTCGTCATGTGTCGACCGTTCTAGAGCCCGCACGGATCGCGTCCGGGGGAATCACCGTGGCGAATCACCTCAAGCTTGGAATCTCCACTGGGGCGATCGCCGAGGACCGCGGAGACTGGACGCGGCTGACGAGACGATGCCGTTCTTTCTCGAGTGCCGCGATCGAGTTTGCGGCACTCGGCGGAGACGAGCTCCATGGGCTTTCGGCCTTTCTGCAGCGGCAGGGTCAATCCTTCCGCTTCGTAAGTGTGCACGCTCCGACCAAGCGCGTGTCGTCGTCTCCCACTGATCTAGCCAAAGCCCTGGTCGATCTTCCTCGGTGGGTGGACGCAATCGTACTACACCCCGACACACTACAGCACACGCGAGCCTTTGGCGTACTTGGGCGCCGCCTGGTGGTAGAGAACATGGACTCTCGGAAACCGTTTGGCACGACGACCGATGACTTGCTCACCATCTATGCGGCATTCCCGAAGGCTAAGTTCTGTCTCGATCTGGCCCATGCCTATTCCCTCGATCCCTCGATGGGATTGGCACATGAACTCCTCGACGCGTTTCGCGTACGCCTCAGCCACGTGCATGTGAGTTCCCTCTCCACGCGCGGAGGACACGTCGCCCTGACACCCACGGACGAAGCGGCTTTCGAACCGGTGCTCCGTCGATGCATTGATGTGCCGTGGATTCTCGAGGCGGTGCGGCGTGACGATCTCGTCGCCGCGTGACTCGCTTCAGGAACTGGAGCGACGCGCGAACATCGAACTCGCGCACATCGCGAAGGCACGCCTGAAGACTTACGATGCCCTGCCCGCGTGTATGGAAGCCTTGGGCGCTGTCCACATGCCCGCCGACAGCGCGCTACTGCTCATGGGCTCCTGGGGCCGTGCGGAACTCCTGGACAACAGTGACGCGGACTGGCTGCTCGTCTTGGGAGACGAGCGTGCGCCCGAGGAAGACCTCCAGAGCTCCGTTGACGCGATCTCTCGTGGGTTTCGGGACCACGGCCTCGATCCCCCGGGAAGTCAGGGCGTATTCGGCACCTGGGCCCGCGGGCAAGACGTGCTTCGTCGGATCGGGCTAGACGCCGATAGCAATACTAACCTGACGCGGAGAATCCTAATCCTTCTCGAGTCCGTGGCACTAACAAATCGCGAGGCCCGGAACGAGCTGAGAGCTCAGCTACTGAAACGGTATCTCGGCGTCACCGCCCGCGACTTTGGAGTGCCGCGATTCCTCCTGAACGACCTGGTTCGCTACTGGAGGACGATTTGCGTCGACTTTGCCGGCAAAGAGAACGAGTCGGGGCTCGGCTGGGGGCTGCGAAATGCAAAGCTCCGCAACTCACGGAAGATGCTCTTCGCATCGGGACTCCTCCCAGCTCTTCTCTGCCATCAGTTGGCGGCGCAGGATCAGTACTTGTTTCTTTCCGACCAATTGAGTGCAGTTTCGGTCGACAGAATTGCCTACGCCTTTTTGACGGCGGATGCGATCGATGCTGGTGCTCGGTGTCTCGCCGCCTACGACCAGTTCCTGGGCCTCATTGATGACGGGAACGCTCGGGCCGAACTGAAGTCCCTGCAACGCGCACATGTCGGGAGATCCGAGGCATTCGCTGAGGCCCGGGCGCTAGGAAAGGAAATTCAGGCCAGTCTGACCGCGCTCCTGTTTGAAACGGAAACTTTTGGCCGAGTCACCCGCGAGTATGGCATCTTCTAGGGTACCGCTGTTTGCCCACGACGACGGCCCCGGACGGCGCGCGAACGCCGTCACCGGCGCCATGACGTGAATATGACGCCCCGACCTTTTTCCAGCAGTCGACTAGTTCCCACCCGAGACGCTCAACTTTCACAACAACGTGCTCGCGTCTCGACGAGACACTGGCAGCGACATCACCCCTTCCGTACCAACGCGTAAGTGAAATGCTCGTGTGATATGCGCACACGACGTGCTGGAATATTCGCCGGTTGACGGCGCCCTCGGCGGCTCCACAGCTAGCGGACCGCATTGTCGATTGCGGCAATTTGCTCTCGCAGCCGCTGAGTACAGACCGCGGCGGACGGCTTAAATAGGGCGCCGACGGCCTATCCTTCGCGCCGCGCGATCCGCTAGAGAGGTTCTCAAGGGTCCGCGCAGACCATCCACCAAGCGGGCCGTCCCGCGAAGATTGTCGAATTCGATGGTCGCTTCGTAGTGGAGCGCGTCGATGTTCTTCGCCGTCACCGCAAAGGTCACGTGAACCGCCCGATCCGACAAGTCGTCAGCCTTCGCCCGCGGTCTTGGGTAGACGCACAACCGGCCGGTGACTTCGTCGGTAGCCCCATCTATGCGGATAAGGTCGACATGCCGGTAAACGTCGGACGGAAGATCGATCGCCGTGATGGGCGGCTTTGACACCTCGTCAGCCTTGACGTCGCGCTCCGCCAATCCGGACCACACCAGCGGACGGGGGTCTAGTCCGAGCCGGTTGCTTGCTCTATACGACGTGACGAGAACCTGGACATTCTCTGCCGTGTCTCGGCCCGGAGCGTTGTAGACCCTAAGCCTCAGCCAGAAGCGCCGAGGCCGAGCGCCTTCAACCGTCCCGTCATCCGCGGCCAACTCAATGTGGTCCCAGTAGGGGCCGGTCTCGAGCCCGTGGTAGAGCAGAGTTAGCTTGGGTTGTCGCAGTTTCGCCCGGAGATTCGTTCCGAACAGAGCCGCGATCACGCCCACTGTCGTTGCTACCGAGCCGATCGTTCGGACGTCATCGTTTGACAGACCGATCACGTCGTCAACTGTGCCGCAAACGCTCAAGATTCGCAAATGCTGGAGACTGAGGCCGGCGGCGTTCGCCACATGGGGTGGCGGGTCTACCCGCGTCGCCGTCCGGGTGGACGGCCCGCGACAGCAGTTCGGCACGAGTGACGCTACGCCAGGCCAACCACGTAGTCCGAAGCCGTTAAGCCTCGGCGCCAACAAAGAGCTTCACGAAGCAGGAAGGGCCCCAAGCAATGACAAGGAACCACGGGAGCTGGCGTGTGACCGCGAGTCGTGGGCGTAGTTCGACGCATCGGGAAGCGCATCCCGGCCTCCCGCCGATAGACGCGTCCCCGCGGGGCCCGCTTTCTCACCTAGCTGAAGCCACCCGCTCCGCCACCGCCATCGCCGTCGCGTTCGTCGGCGCCGTCGGCGCGCGCGGCACGACGGACAGGTCGACGACCGACAGGCCCTCGACGCCACGCACGCGGCAGCGGCGGTCGACCACGGCCAGCGCGTCGTCGTCCGGACCCATCCGGCAGGTGCCGCAGCCGTGCAGCGTGCTGCGCAGCGCCGGGCGCATCCACGCGTCGAGGAGCGCGTCGTCGTCCAACGTTCGCTCGTCGGGGGCGCCCGCGCGGTCGTCGATCAGGTCCGCGAACGCCGGGTGGTCGAGCACGCGGGCCGTCTGGCGCAGCGCCTCGCGCAGCCGGGCGCGGTCGGCGTCCGAGCGCAGGTAGTCGTAGTGGATCCGCGGCCGGGCGCGCGGGTCGGCGGAGGCGACCTCGACCCGGCCGACGCTCTCCGGCGCGTAGAGGATCGGGTTCAGCACGCAGTCGACGCGGTCCGGGTCGGGCGCGAGCGGGGCGTGGCCGCCGTTCGTGCCGACGTACGGGCCCGACATCACCAGGGTCTGCACGTCGCTGCGGGCGCCCGCCGCGGCGGCGAGCGACGAGGTCGAGACGAGGCCGACGAGGCAGCGCAGGTCCCAGTGGCGGATGTGTTCGTGGAAGCGCACGGCGACGACGATCGACGGGTGGTCCGTCAGGCTCTGGCCCACGCCCGGCAGGTCGGCGGCCGGGGCGACACCCAGCCGCGTCACGGTCTCCGCCGGGCCGACGCCGGAGTGGACGAGCAGCTGCGGGGTCTCGATCGCGCCGGCGCACAGGACGATCTCGCCCGCCCCGATCCGCTCGACCCGCCCGTCCAGCTCGACGTCGACCCCGACGGCGCGGGTGCCCGCGAACGCCACGCGGCGCACGGTCGCGCCCCCGCGCACGGTCAGGTTCGGGCGCCCGAGCGCCGGCAGCAGGTGCGTGAGCGCGGCGCCCATCCGCCGCCCGTCGCTGGCGTTGCGCGCGTACGGGCCGACGCCCTGGTGCTCGGCGCGGGCCAGGTCCGGGTTCGCCGGTGCGCCGAGATCGCGCAGCGCGTCGTGAAAGGCGGCGTGCGCCGGCGCCCACTCATGCCGGCCGTGGCGACGGATCGGCACCGGACCACGCGTCAGCCCCGTGCGGACCGCGCCTTCGGACACGCCCGCACCCGCGCCGACGCGACCGGCACGCTCCTCGGCCGCGCCTGCGCGCTCCGCGGCCGCCCGGTCGCGGTCGTCCTCCAGCCGGTCGAAGGCCCGTCCCATGTCGGCCGCCGTCCAGCCCGGCATGCCCCAGCCGTCGTAGTCCTCGGGCAGCCCGCGCTGCCAGATCATCCCGTTGACCGCGCCCGAGCCGCCGAGCACGCGCCCGCGGACGATGCTCGCGGCCGACTCGCCCGGCGCGTGAAATCCGTCGTAGCGCCACAGGTGGTCCTGCGGGAACGTGCGCTCGTCGCGCAGCACCGCGGGGTAGCTCGCCTCGTCGGCCGCCACGGGGCCGGCCTCGAGCAGCAGCACGGTGCGGTCCGACTCCTCCGCCAGTCGCGCGGCGAGGACGCAGCCGGCCGATCCCGCGCCGACGACGATCACGTCGTACGCGGCGGCGAGCGGGGGCGTCATGCCGCGCCGCCGGCAGGAGGCTTCGGCGCTCCGCCGAGCGCCGGCGACGCGGGGGCCGTCCGCCCGGCCGGCCGGCCGAGGGCGGGCAGCAGCGCCTGCGGTGCCCGCGCCCGGACGGCGCCCGCCCACACGCCGGCCCCGTAGGCGGCGTCGTCCGCCAGGCTCGCCGCGGTCCACCGCACCGGACCGAGGCCCGCGGTGCGTCCCGCCGCCCGCGCCCGGCCCCAGGCAGCGAGCGGCGCTCCGAGGGTCAGCGCCAGGAGCGGCGCGCGCAGCCGCGAGCGGGCGGTCGCGACGGCGAGCAGGGGCGCCGGGGCGAGCATCGTGCCGGCGCGGGCCAGACCGTCGAGCGTCTGCAGCGTCGTCCTCGCCACCGCCCCGGCCGCGGCCGCGCCCGACAACCCGAGCGGACGCAGGCGACGGGCGGTCCGCACGCCGTCGACCAGGCCCACCGCGGCCGCCGCCCGGGGACGACGCGCGACGAGCAGCGCCGCCGTGACCGTCGGCCACGGGCTGAGGACGACGGGCGCCAGCCGCCCCGGGTGCCGGCGCGCCAACGGCCCCGCGGACGAGCCGTACCGAAAGCGGCGCCCGAGGAACGCGGCCCAGCGCGCCGGCTCGCGGTGGTCGACGACGACGGACGGCTCGTACCGGAGCGCCCAGCCGGCGTCGTGCAGCCGCCAGACCAGGTTGACGTCCTCGCCGTAGCGCAGCGCCTCGTCGAAGCCGTCGCCCAGCGCCGACCGGCGGACGACCAGCGCCGCGGTGGGGACGTACGAGACGCGCGTGCCGGGCGCGACGCGCGCCGGCCGGGGCCCCAGGTCGAGCGGCGAGCGCGCCGCGGCCCAGCGCTCGATGGTCGCGTCGCCGTCGCGCTGGCCCCGCACGCGCGGCGCGACCCCGCCGACGACGGGGTCGCGGAAGTGCCCCACCAGGCCGTCGAGCCAACCCGGCGGGACGACGCAGTCGCTGTCGAGGAACGCGACGAGCGACGTGGCCACGCCCGCCCGCAGCGCGTGGTTGCGGGCCACCCCCGGCCCCCCGGATGCCTCGCGGCGGACCAGCCGCGCGCCGTGCGCGGCCGCCACGCGGGCGACGGCGGGGGCGTCACGCGAGCCGTCGTCGACGACCGTCACGTGCGGGTGCCCGCCCAACGCGCGCAGGCAGCGGGCGAGCTCGTCCGGGCGGTCGCGCACCGGGATCACGACGGTCACGTCGGCCACGTCCCGCGGCCGCGCGGCGGGCGGCACCGGATGGGCGACCCCGGCGTCGACGAGCCGCCGGGCGAGCGCGCGGGCGGCCGGGGACGCGCCGAGCGGACTCGCGGCGCCGCCCTCCGGGTCGCCATCCGCTGCCGCCGCTTCCCCGCCCCGCGCGGACCGCTCCCCGGCCCGCGTCCCCCCGTCCCCCGCGCCGACGCCCGCGCAGAGTGCGCGCACCGCCGCGGCCCCGGCGCTCGTCAGCCGCAGCACCCGCCGCGGGTGGCCGCCCTCGACGGTCCTTCCGCCGTCCCGCACGCGCGCCGACGCGTCGAGCACCAGGCCGAAGCCCTCGGGCAGCGGGACGTCGCGGCCCGACGACATCGGCGCGCTCGCCGCGGCCCCGGCCGCGGCCTCGGCCCCCGTCGCCGGCGCGGCCGCCCCGGCCGCCGCGGGTGAAGCGCCAGCCCGTACCTCACCGCCCGGCATCGCTCACCGCCCCGGACACCCGCACGCGCGTCTCCCCCGCGTCCCCGCCCGCCGCGTCCGGCGTGGCCCGCAGCCACGCCTCCACCGCCTCCGCCAGGTCGGTCAGCGCCCGCCGCAGGAGCGTCCGCCCGTCCTCGACCGTCGCGGTGGTTGCGTCGCCGAGCACGCCGCTCGCGCTCACCCCGATCACGCCCTCCCGGCGCATCTGGGGCAGGATCTCGTCCAGCGGGGCGGTCTCGCCGCGCACCACGCTGCCGGTGCGCACCGCCTCGGGCGCCAGGACGAGCATCACCGACGTCTCGACGTGCCCGGCGTGCAGATCGCCGTCCCAGCCCGGTGACCAGGCGCGCACGTCGCGGCCCTCCTCCCGCAGCCGGCGCACGGCCGCGTTCACGGGCTCGACGTTCCCCCCGTGGGTGCTGACGAACAGCACGCGTCGGAAGGTCTCCGTCGCCGACCGCCCCAGCTCGACGAGCAGCAGCTCGGTGGCCTCGCGGCCGATCGACAGCGTGCCGGGGAACGCCTGGTGCTCGCCGCTCGAGCCGAACGCCACCGGCGGGGCGAGCACGACGTCGTCGCGCTCGCGGTCCAGCGCCGCCGCGAGCGCCACCGCGATGTCGGTGTCCGTCGTCATCGGCAGGTGCGGGCCGTGCTGCTCCGTCGCACCGACCGGCACGACGAGCAGCAGCCCCTTTCCCTCCGACAGGTCGGTCCAGCGGGTGTCGGCGAGCGTCGTCACCTCAGGCTCAGGCGGGCTGCGCGACGGGCCGGCGCACGAACCCGTCCGGGACGACGACGTCAGCCGGCGACAGGTCGTGGATCGACGTGCGGCCCAGGCCCACCAGCGTCTCGTCGATGCCGGCCCGCATGATCTCGAGGACGTTGCTCACCCCGGCCTCGCCGTTCGCGGCCAGGCCCCACAGCGCTGCGCGGCCGAGCATCACCGCGCGGGCGCCGAGCGCCACGGCCTTCACGACGTCGGAGCCGCGGCGCACGCCGCCGTCGAGCAGCACCTCGACCTCGTCGCCGACCGCGTCGACCACCGCCGGCAGCGCGCGGATCGTCGCCGGCGTGCCGTCCAGGTTGTTGCCCCCGTGGTTGGACACCGAGATCGCGGTGGCGCCGGCGGCGACGGCCCGGCGCGCGTCCTCGGGGTGCGTGACGCCCTTGATCAGGAACGGGCCGTCCCACTGCGCGCGCATCCACGCGATGTCGTCCCACGACGGCTTCTCGGTCATCATCCACTCGCCGTACGCGCCGAAGAACGTCGGCGCCTCGCCGCCCGGCGGCGTCATGTTCGGCGCCGTCAGATCGGGCAGCGCGCCCGCGCGGACGAACTGCGCCAGCCACTTCGGCCGGCGGAGCACCTCGGGCGACATCCTCGTCATCGCCTTCAGGTCCAGGTGCTCGGGGATCGCGGGCGAGCCCCAGTCGCGGCGGTGGGCGAACGTCCAGTCGAGCGTCAGGATGATCCCCGGCGCCCCGGCCGCGCGGGCCCGCTCCATGATCTGGACGACCCGCTCCCGGCCGCCCATCCAGTAGACCTGGAAGAACGTCTTCGGGTTGACCGCGACGACCTCCTCGATCGCCTTCGACGCGAACGACGAGAGGCCCGCGGCGGTCCCGGCCGCGGCGACGGCGCGGCCGACGGCGACCTCGCCCTCGGGGTGCACGGCCTGGACCCCGGTCGGCGAGACGAGCACCGGCATGGACAGCTCCTGCCCCATCACCGTCGTCGCCAGCTCGCGCGGCTCGTTGAGCCCCGTCGCGATGCGCGGGAAGAACCCGAGCTCGCGGAACGCCGCGACGTTGTCGTCCACCGTCGCCCCCGACTCGGCGCCGGCGATCAGCGCGCCGTAGACCGAGGCGGGCAGGCGCTTCTTCGCGCGGCGCTGCGCCTCGGCGACGGACTCGAACCACTCCTTCGTGCTGGCCACGGGTCAGCCCTCCTGCGCCTGGCGGACGGTCAGGCCGGCGAGCGCGGACCGGTCGCCCGCGCCACCCGACGCGGGCCGGTCGGCGTCGCGCAGCGCGCCCAGCGCGTCGGGCTCGCCGGCCGCCGCGGCCAGGTGGTCGACGGGCGAGAACGTCGCGAGCGGGTTCTCGTCGCACGCGCGGTCGGGCATCTGGGCGATCGCGCGCAGGTCGAGCGCCGGCGCGGCCTCGGCCGCCGCCTTCGCGGCCAGCTGGCGCTTCGACAGCCGCTTGGAGTGGTCCATCGACGGCTTCGGCAGCAGGGCGTCGCCGCGCTGCTGCAGCAGCCCCTCGCCGTGACCGAGCACGCACTCGGGGTCGGGGCCGTCCATCGGCAGGCCGGTGAAGAACTTCGCGGCCATGCAGCCGCCGCGGCACGCATCGAAGAACTGGCACGAGCTGCACGCGCCTGCGGACTGCGGCTCGCGCAGCCGCAGGAACAGCTCGCTCTCGCGCCAGACGCCCTGGAAGCCCCCGGCGGAGCGCACGTTGCCGGCCAGGAACTCGTCGTGGATGGCGAACGGGCAGGCGTAGACGTCGCCGATCGGATCGATCAGGCAGACGACGCGGCCGGCGCCGCACAGGTTCAGGCCCGGCAGCGCGTCGCCGTAGGCCGCCAGGTGGAAGAACGAGTCGCCGGTCAGGACGTCCTCGCCGTGGGCGACGAGCCAGTCGTAGAGCTCCTTCTGCTGGTGCGGCAGCGGGTGCAGCTCGTCCCACGTGTCCGCCCCGCGGCCCGACGGGCGCAGGCGGGTCAGGCGCAGCTGGGCGCCGTAGTGGTCGGCGATCGCCTTGAACGCGTCGAGCTGGCCGATGTTCTGGCGGGTGCAGACGACGGAGAGCTTGAAGCCACGGAAGCCGGCGTCCTTCAGGTGGCCCATCGCCGTCATCGCCGTGTCGTACGAGCCAGGGCCGCGCACGTGGTCGTTGACGTCGGCCGTGGCGCCGTCGAGCGAGATCTGCACGTCGACGTAGTCGCTGGCCGCCAGCTTCCGCGCGACCTCGGCGTCGATCCGCGAGCCGTTCGTGGAGAACTTGACGCCGACCTGGTGCGCCGTCGCGTAGTCCACGAGCTCCCAGAAGTCCTTGCGCACCGTCGGCTCGCCGCCGCCGATGTTCACGTAGAAGACCTGCATCCGCTGCAGCTCGTCGATGACGGCCTTGCACTCGGCCGTCGACAGCTCGCGCGGGTCGCGGCGGCCGGACGAGCTCAGGCAGTGCACGCACGCGAGGTTGCAGGCGTACGTCAGCTCCCACGTCAGGCAGATGGGAGCGTCGAGCCCGGACTGGAACTCGTCGACGAGCCGGCCGACGGGGCGGGGCGCCGGAGTCGCGGCGGGCGCGGCCGTGACGGCGGGCGGCAGGACGGTGCTCATGCGGAGGTCCTCGGGACGATCATGTCGGTGCGGGCCAGGGTGCCCAGCGCGGTGCGCATCGCGGGCAGCTCGGCCGGGGCGATGCCGACGGCCGCGCAGGCGGCGTCGGCCGTCGGGTGGTCGGCCAGCGCCTCGACGACGGCGAGCAGCCGCGGACTCTTCAGGAACGAGAGCCGGCGGGTGCCGAAGTGGTAGGCGAGCGCGCCGAAGCGCTCCGGCCGCAGCGCCACCTGCGGGCTCAGGGCCCAGGGCGCGGCGGGCGCGAACGCGAACGCGGGTCCGGCCACCACGGCCGCCGCGGCGTCCTCGGCCCCCGGGGCGTCCGTCGCGGCGGACGTGATGGTCGGCGTGCTCACGGCTAGTACACCCCGCACATGCCGTCGATGGAGACGTCCTCGACGAGCAGGTCCTGCTCGACGAGCTCGTCCGCGCCGGCGGCGACGGGGGTCGTGTCCGCGGCGTCCTCGGCCGCGGCGGGGGTGCTGGTGGTGTCCTCGGGCTCCATCGCTGTGCTCCTCACGGCCGGGGCGCGGGCCGGCGGGTTGTGTGCGCCAGCGCACTTCTACCACGTTGCGACACCGAATGCCAGAACTTTCGACATCGCGTGCCGGAACCCCGCGTGCGATGCTGGCGGCGATGGCGCGGACACAGGCCGGAGGACCACCGCTCGTCGGGCGCCCGCGCGCCACGACGCCGCTGTCCATCACGCAGGCGTCGCTCGCGCTCTTCGACCGCCAGGGCTACGAGGAGACGACGGTCGACGAGATCGCGCGCGCCGCGGGCATCAGCCGCCGCACGCTCTTCCGCTACTTCCCGTCGAAGCACGACATCGTCTGGGGCGACTTCTCCGCCCACGTCGCCCGCTTCCGCGCGTCCCTGGACGACGCCCCGGCCGACGAGCCCACCATGACCGTCCTGCGGCGCTGCGTCGTGCAGTTCAACGACTACGGCCCGGACGCCGAGGCCGAGCTGCGGACGCGGATGCGGCTGATCACGACCGTCCCGGCGCTGCAGGGCCACGCCATGCTGCGCCACCAGGAGTGGTGCGACGCGATCGCGGCGTTCGTGGCGGCCCGGCGCGGCGGCCGGCCGACCGACCTGGAGCCGACGCTCGTCGCCCAGGCCGCGCTGGGCGTCTCGACGGGCACGTTCCGCGTCTGGATCGCCGACGGCGGGGACCTGCTGACGCTGCTCGACGACGGGTTCCGCCGCCTGGCCGAGGGGTTTCCCGACCCGGACTGAGCGTTGCCGGCGGCCGGGCGGACCCGTCGCGCTGCCCCGCCCGGCCCTGACCCGCGCGTCGGCGGTGCGGCAGCCCGCCCCCGGTAGCCTGCCGCGCATGGCCGGTCCCGCCCGTCCCCCGCTCCCGCACCGGGTCCGCGCGCACGCGGCCGAGGTCGTCGCCGCCGCCCGCCACGTTCGGATCGACGAGGAGGCGCTCGACGCGATCGACCTCGAGCCCGCGCGACGGTTCGCCGAGGAGGACGCGCCCGACCCGGTGCGGCACTTCACGAGCGCCGACGGCGACCCCGCCGACGTCGCCGACTACGTGCTGGCCCTCAACGCGGTCAACTTCGGCTCCGGGTGGTTCCCGACGCTGCGCAAGCGCCCCGACTCGAGCGGCTACTGGACCGTCGCGTGGGGCCTGGCCGACCAGGCCCGCCGCCGGGGCCCCTGGTCGCCGGCCGAGCTGCGCCGGCTGACCGCCGACGACGTCGCCGTCGCCCTCGACCAGCCCGCCGGCCACCCGCTCGTCGCGCTGTACGCGGAGGCGCTGCGCGCCCTGGGCCGCTGGCTGGGCCGGCGCCGGGCGCTCGACGTCATCCACGCCGCGGACGGGTCGGCGGCCACGCTGGCCGAGGCGCTCGTCGCCGGCATGCCGTTCTACCGCGACCACGGGCTGTACAAGCGCGCGCAGATCCTCGGCGCCGACCTCGACACCTGGGGCCTGGCCGAGCTGCGCGACCTCGACGAGCTGACGATGTTCGCCGACAACCTCGTCCCGCACGTGCTGCGCTGCGCCGGCGTCCTGGTCTACGACGACGCGCTCACGGCGACGATCGACGCCGGGCACCTGCTGCCGTTCCACCGCGCCGAGCACGAGGTGCGCTGCTCGGCGCTGCACGCCGTCGAGCGCCTGAGCGCCCGCTCCGGCGTCGCGCCGCGGCACCTCGACCGGTGGCTGTGGCACACGGGCCAGCGCCCCGAGATCAAGGCGCACCCCCGGCACCGCTGCCGGACCGTCTTCTACTAGGCCGCGCGCGTCAGCGGGGCTGGAAGAACGGCAGGCTGGCGTAGCGCTCGCCGCCGTCCGGCAGGATCACGGCGATCCGCTTGCCCTGCGACTCGGGGCGAGCGGCGACCTGCAGGGCGGCGTGGACCGCGGCGCCGCACGACAGGCCGACGAGCACGCCGCACTTGCGGGCGACGGCCCAGGCGGTGTCGATCGCGTCCTCGTCGCCGACGGGGACGATCTCGTCGATGACGCGGCGATCCAGGACGGGCGGGACGAAGCCGGCGCCGATGCCCTGGATGCGGTGCGGGCCGGGCGCGTTGCCCGACAGCACGGCCGACGAGGCCGGCTCGACGCCGATGACCTGCACGCGCTCGTCGTGCTGCTTGAGCACGTGGCCGACGCCCGAGATCGTGCCGCCCGTGCCGATCCCGGCGACGAACACGTCGATCCTGCGGTCGAGCTGCTCGAGCAGCTCGGGACCGGTCGTCCGGCGGTGCGCGGCGGGGTTCGCCGGGTTGGCGAACTGGTCGGGCATCCAGACGTCGTCCGAGTCGGCGAGCTTGCGGGCGGCCTCGACGGCCTCGGTCATGCCGCCCATCGACTCGATGACCTCGACGCGGGCGCCGAACAGCCGCAGCAGCGTCTCGCGCTCCCGGCTCATGCCCTGCGGCAGCGTGATGACGAGCTCGTAGCCGCGGGCGGCGGCGACGAACGCCAGGCCGATGCCGGTGTTGCCGCTCGTCGCCTCCACGATCGTGGTGCGGCCGGGGGCGATGCGCCCCTCCTTCTCGGCCGCCTCGACCATCGCGAGCGCCACGCGGTCCTTCACGGACCCGCCGGGGTTGCCGGCCTCGATCTTGCCGTACAGCTCGACGCCGGAGCCCTCGGGCTCGAGCGCCTTCAGGCGGACGACCGGTGTGCGGCCGACGAGCCCGGTGACGTCGGTGATGGGGTGGTTCGCCATCCGCCGTGCCTCAGATCCAGTACATCGTCTGGCCCTGCTCACGGGCCTCGCGGTCGATGACGTCCTGGATGGTCGTCCCGCCGAGCACCTCGCGCACCGCCGCGGCCGCCTCGGCGAACACGCCGCTGGCGTCCTGGCCGAGCGGCCCGTCGAGCATCTCGACGACCTCGAGCACGGTGATCTCGCGCGCGTCCCGCGTCAGGACGTAGCCGCCGTGGACGCCGCGCTGCGAGCGCAGCAGCCCGGCCCGACGGAGCGTCGCGAAGAGCTGCTCGAGGAACTGCCCGGGGATGTCGCGGCGCCGGGCGAGCTCGGCCACGGGCACCGGCGTCGTCACGCCCCCGGCCCGACCGAGCTCGGTCAGGGCCTGCACGGCGTACGGGGACTTGGCGGTGATCGAGAGCATGGGTGCGCGGCGGTCCGCCGACGCGGACCCGGAGGACGACGGGCCAGGGGCGCCCGTACCCTCCTGATCCTATGCCAGGCACCGGACCGCGCGCCCCGCGGCGGCCAGGGCCCGCCGGCGCGGGCCTCCCCCGTCCCCTGCGGCTGCTGCCGCCGCTCGCCCTGATGGCCGTGATCTGGGCGCTCAGCGCGCAGCACCACCTGGCCACCGACCTGGGGTGGATCGACACCGTCCTGCGCAAGGGCGCGCACATGACCGAGTACGCGGTGCTCACGCTGCTGTGGACGTGGGCGCTGCTCGATCGCCGCCCGCAGCGGGGCGCGGTGCGCGGCGCCCGCGCGGTGGTGGCGGCGACGGCGATCGCGATCGCCTGGGCGGCGATCGACGAGCTGCACCAGTCGACCGTCAGCGGCCGGGTCGGCTCGCCGTGGGACGTCGCCATCGACGCCGCGGGCGTGGGAGTGGCGGTGCTGCTGTGGCGCGCGTGGACCGTCCGGCCCACGCGCGGCCGGGCGGGCTAGAGCCAGCCGCGCTCGACGGCGATCAGGACCGCCTGGGCGCGGTCGACGGCGCCGAGCTTGCCGTAGATGTTGTGCAGGTGGGTGCGGACCGTGCTGGTCGAGAGCCCCAGCTCGCCGGCGATCTGCTTGTAGACGCGGCCGGTCGCCAGGCGACGCAGGACCTCCATCTCGCGCCCCGACAGCGGGCACGGCAGGGCGCTGCGCGAGCGCCGAACCATCGGCACGGCCTGGTCGTAGAGCAGGGCGCGCAGCGGCGAGGCGTCGATCCCGATGGCGCGGGAGACGCGCATGAGGACCTGCGGGGAGATCTCGTCGCCGTGCGCGTGGTGGGCGAGCAGGTCGGCCAGGCGCAGGATCGCGACGTCGCGGTCCAGGTCCTCGGCGTGGTGGCGCTCGACGAGCCGTGCCAGGTCGCGCGGCAGGCCCCAGCGGCGGACGAGCACGCCGCCGACGAGGGCGTGGTCGACGCCGAGCTCGCGGCGCTCGGCGATGATCCGCTCCTCGGGCGTCGCGTCGCGCACGAGCACGCGGTCCGGGTAGCCGGCGTGGGCGTGGAGCAGGACGAGCTTGCCGACGTCGTGCAGCAGCGCGGCGGCGCAGAGCATGTCGACGTCGACGTCGTCGACGAGCGCCGCGATGCGGTGGATCGCGGACTGGACGGCGGCGACGTGGCGGCGGTGGGAGTCGGCCTCGCGGCCCCACGAGCCGGCGCGGTCGAAGTAGTCGACGGTGCGGGTGCGCTCGGCCAGGACGCGCAGCGACGGCGGCGTGACGACCTCGACGGCGGCGGCGATCGAGGAGATGCGGCCGGCCGAGCCGGTGTCGAGGCGGTTGGCGACGCGCAGCACGCCCAGGCCCAGGCCCAGGTCGCTCTCGAGCGCGGCGACGATCGCGGAGGGATCGACCGGGTCGGCGTCCAGGGCGGCGAGCAGGCGGGTCTGCGACTCCGCGAGCGCCGGGAAGCCCTCGAGCGCCTCGAACGCCGCGGTCAGCCGGCGGCCGTGCTGCTCGTTGGGCCGCGTGGGCACCGAGCCACCGACCGTGCGGCCGGCCGGCGCGGGACCGGACGCCCCACCGGACGACGTGGGCGGGAAGATCGGGGCGGCTGGGGAGGAAGGAGTCACGGTCGTCGTTCGGGGAGTTTCGGGGCCTCTCTGGACATATCGGCAGCCTGTTCGTCCACCTTGAGTCCGTAGTTCTCCGCAGATGTGCGCCCGAAATCGATTCGGGACCGTACGAGCGTCGAGACCGCGCATGCGGCGCCCGCGCGCCGTGGACGTTCCGCCTTCCCCGATCGGCGGGGCCCGGTGGGCCGGCCGGCCGGCCCGCGTCCCGGTGATCGGCCGCAGGCGACCGACCACGCAGCCCCGGGTGGTCCTAGCGGCCCAGCGCGGCGTCGACGCGGCGCAGCGTCTCGTCGCGGCCGAGCGCCGCCGCGGACTCGAACACCCCGGGCGAGATCGCGGTCCCCGCGAGCGCGACGCGCAGGGGCTGGAA
The DNA here is from genome assembly GCF_017916475.1 of Patulibacter sp. SYSU D01012. Lineage (GTDB taxonomy): Bacteria > Actinomycetota > Thermoleophilia > Solirubrobacterales > Solirubrobacteraceae > Patulibacter. The sequence goes on along the minus strand of NZ_JAFMTB010000001.1, from coordinate 1,994,821 downwards.
GACGTCCTTCGCCTTCGCGCCGCGCTCGCCGACGAGCGCCCGCAGCGCGCCGTCGACGGCCTCGACGGAGAACGGCTCGACGCCGGCGAGCGTGTCGCGCACGGCGGCCAGGTGCTCGAGGTGCGGCGCGTCGAGCCACTTCTCCTGCGCCTTCACGTCGTCGACGGGACCCGTGAAGAGGAAGCCCGCGAGCGGCCAGAAGTCGTCGACGGTGCTGATCTTCTCCTGCGAGATCTCGACCGCGATCCGCAGCAGGTCGTCGCGACCGGCGACCATGTGGCCGTGGCCCGTCTCCTCCAGGTGGGCCTTGATCGTCGCCGTCAGCGCGTCGACGCCCTGCCCGCGGAGGTAGCGGCCGTTGAGCCAGCGCAGCTTCTGCTCGTCGAAGCGGGCCGGGTTCTTCGACACGCGCTCGATGTCGAAGCGCTTCACGAGCTCCTCGCGGGGGATCTCGGTCTCGTCGTCCTCGTCGCCCCAGCCGAGCAGCGCCAGGTAGTTGATGACGGCGTCGGGCAGGTAGCCGGCGGCGCGCAGCTCCTGGACGGACGCGGCGCCGTGGCGCTTGGACAGCTTCTTGCCGTCGGGGCCGTGCAGCAGCGGCAGGTGCGCGAAGAGCGGGGCCTCAGCGCCGAGCGCGGCGTAGACGAGCAGCTGCTTCGGCGTGTTGGACAGGTGGTCCTCGCCGCGCACGACGTGCGTGATGCCGGCGTCGTGGTCGTCGATGGCGACCGCCAGGTTGTAGAGCGGGCTGCCGTCGCCGCGGGCGATGACCGGGTCGTCCATGTGGACGTTGCGGAACGTCGTGTCGCCGCGGACGAGGTCGCGGACGACCGTCTCGCCCTCGGGCACGCGCAGGCGCACGGCGCCCGTGTCGTCCGTCGAGCGCGTCGGGTGGTCGAACCCGCGGAAGCCCTTGTCGGCCCCGTGCTCGGCCTTGTACGCCTTCACGTCGTCGGCGGTGGCGTTCGAGCGGTACGCCTTGTCCTCGTCCAGCAGCTGCTGCACGACGGCGCGGTGGCGCTCCTCGTGCTGCGTCTGGAAGTCGATCTCGCCGTCCCAGTCCAGGCCGAGCCAGCGCAGCGCGTCGAGGATCTGCTCGACGTTCTCGGGCGTCGACCGCTCGCGGTCGGTGTCCTCGATCCGCAGCAGGAACTGGCCGCCGGACCCGCGGGCGAGCAGCCAGTTGTAGAGGGCGGCCCGGGCCCCACCGACGTGGAGCTTGCCCGTCGGCGACGGGGCGAAACGTACGCGCATCCTCCAGAGGCTAGGGCAGGGATCGCCCCGTCCGCCGCGACGCCGCGGACGCCGTCCGCCCGGCGACGGACGGACGGCGTCGCGGCCCTCGGGGCCTCAGGCCGCGACGGGCGTCTCGGGCACCGCGGCGGCGGGCACGGGCGCCGGGGCGGCCGTCGAGAGCGCGCCGGCGCCGAACAGGCGCTCGAGCTCCATCTGCAGCGTCGGGGTCGGGTTGACGCGGAACGCGTCGCCCAGCCGCAGCGTGCGCGGGCCGGACGACGTGGCGATCGTCAGCACGATGCTGGCCTCGCCCTCGTGGTCGCGCAGCAGGTGCTTCAGGCGGCCGAGCGCCGACTCGCGGACGGCGGCGCCGTCCACGCGCAGGAACAGCTCGGTCGGCGCGGCGGCGGCCTCGCGTTCGGCGCGGCGCGCGTCGGCGGCGCCGGCCGCCGCCTCGAGCTCCTTGCTCGACGGCGCGAACGGCTTGGCGCTCTGCACCAGCAGCGCCACGCGCTCGTCGTCCTTCAGGTCCAGGCGGCCGCGCAGCAGCACGACCTCGTCCGGCTTGAGGACCGGCTCGAGCTCGGGCACGGCCTTCGGGAAGACGACGAGGTCGATCGTCGTCTCCGTGTCCTCCAGCGTGCCGCGCAGCATGACGTCGCCCTTGCGCGTGTTGATCCGCCGCATGTCGGCGACCATGCCGCCGACCTGCACCCAGGAGTCGTGCTGGCGCGAGCGCAGGTCGGCCAGGCCGCACTCCGTCTTGTGCGCCAGGGCGTCGCGGACGTCCTTGAGCGGGTGGGCGGAGAGGAAGAGGCCGATGACCTCCTTCTCCATCGCGAGCAGTTCGCGCTGGTCGAACTCGGCGGTCGGGATCGGCGGGTGCGTCGACGCCTTCGTGGCGGACGCGCCGGCGGCGGCGTCGTCCATGCCGAAGTCGAAGATCGAGCCCTGACCGGCCGCGGCGTCCTGCTGCACCTTCTTGCCGACCTGCTGGGCGTCCTCGACGACGGCGAGCATGCCCTGGCGCGTGGCCTTCGTGGAGGAGAACGCGCCGCAGCGGATCAGCGAGTCGAGCGCCTTGCCGTTCACGCAGCGGAAGTCGACGCGCTCGCAGAAGTCCCAGATCGAGGTGAAGGGGCCGTCCTCGCGGGCCTCCTTGATCGCCTCGACCGCGGAGTGGCCGACGCCCTTGACCGCGTCCAGGCCGAAGCGGATCGCGCCGTCGTGGACGGTGAACTCGTGGTCGGACTCGTTGACGTCCGGCGGCAGCACCGGGATCCCCATGTCCTCGCACGCGTTGAGGAAGAACGGGACCTTGTCCTTCGTCGACATGACGGAGGACAGCAGCGCCGCCATGTACTCGGCGGGGTAGTTCGCCTTGAGCCAGGCGGTCCGGTACGAGACCAGGCCGTAGCAGGCCGCGTGCGACTTGTTGAACGAGTAGTTCGCCGCGTTGAGGTTCGTCTGCCACAGCCAGTCGACGACGTCGGCGTGCGTGCCCGACTGCAGGCAGCCCTCGCGGAAGGCCGGCTCCAGCTCGGCCATCTTGTCGAGCTTCTTCTTGCCGATCGCCTTGCGCAGGTCGTCCGCCTGACCGGGGGTGAACCCGGCCAGGTCGCGCGCGATGCGCATGGACTGCTCCTGGTACAGGATGACGCCCTTCGTCGGCCCGATGATCGGGGCCAGACGCGGATCCGGGATGCGGATCGTGTTGGGGTCGTGCTTGCCCGCCGCGTACGTCGGGATCTGGTCCATGGCGCCCGGGCGGTACAGGGCCACGAGGGCGATCAGGTCGTCGAACTCCGTCGGGTTGACCTGGCGCATCGCCTTGCGCATGCCCTCGGACTCGAACTGGAAGACGCCGATCGAGTCGCCGCGGGCGAGCATCTCGTACGTCTTGCGGTCGTCGAGGGGGATCTCCGAGATGTCGATCCGCTCGCCCGTCGAGCCCTCGATGATCGTGAGGGCGTCCTGGATGACGTCGAGGTTGCGCAGGCCCAGGAAGTCCATCTTGAGCAGGCCGAGCTCCTCGACCGGCCCCATGGGGAACTGGGTGACGCGCTTGAAGATCTTGTCGCCGTGCTCGTCGACCGTCTTGGAGTCCGCGATCTGGATCGGGACGACCGAGGACAGGTCGCGGTCCGAGATGACGACCGCGGCGGCGTGGATGCCGGCGTTGCGGACGGTGCCCTCCAGGCCCATCGCGACGTCGAGCACCTGCTTGGCGACCGGGTCGGAGTCGTAGGCCTGGCGCAGCTCGGTGCCCTCGGCGAGGCACTTCTCGAGCGGCGGGGTCTTGCCCATGATCGGGTCGGGGATGAGCTTCGCCAGCCGGTCGCCGGTGGCGTAGTCGAAGCCCTGCACGCGCGCGGAGTCCTTCGTCGCGTTGCGCGGCAGCATGCGGCCGAACGTGACGATCTGGGCGACGCGCTCGCGACCGTACTTGTCGGTCACGTACTTCATGACCTCCTCGCGGCCGCGAACCGAGAAGTCGATGTCGATATCCGGCATCGACACGCGGTCCGGGTTGAGGAAGCGCTCGAACAGCAGGTCGTAGTGCAGCGGGTCCAGGTCGGTGATGCCCAGGACGTACGCGATGATCGAGCCGGCGGCCGAGCCACGGCCCGGGCCGACCGAGATGCCGTGGTCCTTCGACCACTTCACGAAGTCGTGGACGATGAGGAAGTAGGCGTCGTAGCCCATCCGGTGGATGACGCCCAGCTCCATGTCGGCCCGCTCGCGCGCGGCCGCCGGGATCGGGTCGCCGTAGCGGGCGCGCAGGCCCTCGTCGACGAGCTGGTGCAGGTACGCCTCCTCGTCCTCGCCCTCGGGCAGGAAGCGCGGCAGCAGCGAGCCCTCGCCGAGCGGGATGTGGACGTCGCATCGCTCGGCGATCTCGAGCGTCGTCGGCAGCGCGTCGGGCCACTCCGCGAACTGCGCGGCCATCTCGTCGTTGCTCTTGACGTAGAACTCGTTCGTCGAGAACGACATCTTCGGGTTCGCCAGCGTCGACTGCGTCTGCACGCAGAGGAGCGCCTCGTGCGTGTCGTAGTCCTCGCGGTGCAGGTAGTGCACGTCGGTCGTGCCGACGACGGGGCGGCCCATCTCGCGCGCGATGCGCACGATGCCCTCGTTGCACTTGTCCTGCAGGTCGATCCCGTTCTTCTGGACCTCGAAGTAGACGTTGTCGCGACCGACGACGTTGACCAGGTCGTCCGCGTGCGCCCGCGCGCCGGCGAGGTCGTCGTCGGCGAGCGTCTGGCACATCCGCGACGCCAGGCAGCCGGTCAGGACGATCAGCCCGGAGCTGTTCTGCTCCATCTGGCGCAGGTCGATCGTCGGCTTGCCGCGGCGGTAGCCGTCGGTGAACCCGACGGAGCTGAGCCGCATCAGGTTCTTGTAGCCCTCCGTCGTGCTCGCCAGCACGGTCAGGTGGTTGGGCTTCGTCTTGTCCTTGCTCGCGTGGTCGTCCACGAGGTAGAGCTCGCAGCCGATGACCGGCTTGATGCCCTCCTTGCGCGCCGCCTTGTAGAGCTCGACCACGCCGTTCATCACGCCGTGGTCGGTCAGGCCGATCGCCGGCTGGTCCAGCTCCGCCGCCCGCTTGACGAGCTTGCCGATGTTCGGCTGGCCGTCCAGCAGCGAGTACTCGGAGTGGACGTGCAGGTGGACGCAGGACGGGGAACTCACGCCCTCCAGGGTAGGCCCCCCGGCGGACGGTGCGGAGGTCTCGTCCGGCCCTTCCCCGTGCCGTCCGCCGGGGACGGTGCGGGGGTCTCGTCCGGCCCTTCCCCGTGCCGTCCGCCGGGGACGGTGCGGGGGTCTCGTCCGACCCTTCCCCGTGCCGTCCGCCGGGCAGGCGAGAAGCCCCTGCAAGCGCCGCGCACGGGGCCGCGCGGCGCCGTCGCGCGCTAGCCGCCGAGCGCCGCCAGGGCCTCGTCCGGGCCGGCGAGCGGGGCGACCGGGCCGTCCGTCGGGACGAGCAGGAAGCGGTCCAGGCGGCGCAGGAACGTGCGGTCGTGGGAGACCGCCACGACGGTGCCCTCGAACCCGTCGAGCGCCGTCTCGAGCGCCTCGCAGCTCTCGACGTCCAGGTTGTCGGTCGGCTCGTCGAGCAGCAGCAGGTTGTGGCCCGCCAGCTCGAGCAGCAGGATCTCGAGGCGCGCCTTCTGCCCGCCCGACAGCGTGCCGACGGGCCGCCGGGCGGCGTCGACCAGGCCGTACCGCGCCAGGGACCGCATCGCGGGCTCGAGCGCCCCGTTCGTCCCGTCCAGCGCGGCGTCCAGGACCGCCTCGGCCCCCAGCGCCGTCGCCCGGTCGTGGTGCTGGGTGAACAGCCCGGGCGAGACGCGCGGGCCGTGCTCGCACCTCCCCTCCTGCCCCACGTCCTGGCCGGCGAGCGCCCGCAGCAGGTGCGTCTTGCCGGTGCCGTTGGGCCCGACGAGCCCGACGCGCTCGCCGAAGCGGATCTCGTCCGTCAGCGGCGCGAGCAGCCCCGGGATGGCGAGCCGCTCGAGCGTGATGACCCGGCGCGCGCTGTCGCCGCCGCGCAGGCGCATCGTCGGCGCGTGGTCCTGCACCGGGGGCGGCGGCGGACCAGCGTCGACCCAGCGACGCCAGCGCGACTCCATCGCGTCCGCCTTGCGCGCCCACGAGTCGTGGTACCGCGCCCGCTCCTTGAAGGTCCGCACGAGCTCGCGCAGGCGCTTCTCCTCGTCGTTCCAGCGCTGCAGGCGGTCGCCCATGAGCTCCTGCCGCCGCTCGCGCGCCTCGGGGTAGTCCGCGTACGAGCCGCCGTGGATCCAGCAGCCGCGGCCCTCGATCGTCAGGACGTGCGTGGCGCAGGCCGAGAGGACCGCGCGGTCGTGGCTGACGATCAGGACGGTCTTCGGCGTCGTGCGCACCGCCCGCTCGAGCTCGCGCTTGGCCGGGATGTCGAGGTAGTTGTCGGGCTCGTCGAGCAGCAGCACGTCGGCGTCGCCGCGCAGCAGCACGTCGAGCACCAGGCGCTTGCGCTCGCCACCGCTGAGCGTCGCGCAGGGGAGGTCGCCGACCGCGGACAGGCCGTCGCCCACGATGCGCCGGCAGGCGGCGTCCCACGCGGCCTCGAGCTCGTAGCCGCCCAGCTCGGACCAGTCGCCGATCGCCTCGCCGAGCGCGACGCCGGCCTCCTCCGCCGGGGCGCCGTCCGCGAGCGCGCGCTCGGCGGCCAGCATCCGCCGGCCGGCGGCGGCGACCGCGTCGGGGGCCCCGGCGAGCAGCAGCTCCCGGACGGTGGCCTCGGGGTCGGTCTCCCCCACGTCCTGCGCCATCCGGGCCAGGCGGCCGCCGACGGTGGCGGTGCCCTCCGCGGGCGCCAGCTCGCCGGCCAGCACGCGCAGCAGGGTGCTCTTGCCGACGCCGTTGGCGCCGACGATCGCGACCTTCTGGCCGGGCGAGATCACGAACGACAGCTCCTCGAAGAGCGTGTCGCCGCCCGGGTGGGCGTAGGCCAGGCCGGCGGCGCTCACGTGCGCCATCGTCGGCTCCCGGCGGGTCGAGGGGTGGTCGTCAGGCTGGGCGCGAGCATGCCGGGGACTCTGCCGGACGGGCCGGCGGCGCGCGTCCGGGTGCCACCCCGGCCGGCCCCCGGATCGTCAGCCGTCGGCCGGCGGGGGCGCCTGGGCGCGCAGGCGGTCGGCGGCGTGCTCGAGCCCACGGATCACGTCGTCGGCGCGACGCAGGCCGCCGCCGGCCAGCAGCTCGCGCGCGCCGCGGGCCAGCTCGTCGAGCGGGACGCCCGGGTCGGCGACCACGGGCCGGGCGGGCACGGCGTCGGGCTCGGGCACGACCCCGGCGCCCGCCTCGGCGGCGCGGCGCAGGCCGTCGAGCTCGGCACGCAGGGCGAGCAGCCCGCCCCGCAGGGCGTCGAGCTGCTCGGCGCGGGCCCGGTCGCCCGACACGCGCAGCTCGCCCTCGACGGCGGCGCGGGCCTCGGCCAGCTCGGCGCGCGCCTCGGCGACCTGGGCGAGCGCCTCCGCGGCGGCGGCGCGGGCCTCGGCGCGCTCGCGCGCGGCCGCCTCGTCGCGCAGTCGCTGCGCGAGGTCCGCCGCCGCGGGGATGCCGGGTCCGTCCGTCGCCACGCCGTGCTCCCTCAGGCCGTCGGGCCGCCCTGGCGCAGGCGGCGCGACGCCGCGAAGGCCCCGCCGCCGACGGCGGCGACGGTCAGCACCAGCCGCAGCCGGCGGGCCTTGCGCGCCAGGCCCAGCCGCTTGGCGAGGTACCACTTGGCCGCGCGCCAGGTGACCCAGCCCAGGACGGTGTAGAAGCCGCGCATCAGTGCGTCCCGTCCGTGCCGGTGCCGGTGTCGTGCTGGCCGTTGGCCAGGCGCCACGCCAGGCGGGACTGCAGCGACCACAGCTCGATGAAGCCCGGCGAGGCGTCCTGCGCGAACAGGCCGCCCGACTCGGCGAACGTCGCCAGCTGGGCGTCGTAGACCGCGTTCTCGGACTCGCGGGTCACGACGCGGGCGGAGCCCTTGTACAGCTTCATGCCGATCGTGCCGGTGACGCGCGTGTTGACGTGCTCGATGTACGCCTGGATGTCGGTGCGCAGCGGCTCCCACCACAGGCCCGCGTACACCAGGTACGCCCACTTCTGGTCCAGGCCAGGCTTGAACTGGTTCTGGTGGATCGTGCCGACGAGCCGCTCGAGCTCCTTGTGCGCCGGCAGGATGATCGCGGCCGCCGGCACCTCGTAGATGTCGCGGACCTTCAGGCCGACGATGCGGTCCTCGATGTGGTCGAGGATGCCCACGCCGTGCTTGCAGCCCAGGCGCGCCGCCTCCTCGAGCAGCGGGACGATGTCCATCCGCTCGTCGTTGAGCGCGACGGGCACGCCCTCCTCGAAGGTGATGCGGACGATCTCGGCCTCGTCCGGCGCGTCCTCCGGCCGGGTGACGAGCTGGAAGACGTCGTCCTCGGGCGCGTGCGTCAGGTCCTCGATCCACCGGCCTTCGGACGAGCGGCCCCACAGGTTGTCGTCGATGGAGTACGGCGCGGGCTGGCCAGCCGGCGCGTTCTTCACCGGGATGCCGTGCTCGCGGGCGTAGGCGATCTCCTCGTCGCGGCCCATCGCCCAGGAGCGGACCGGCGCGATGACCTTCAGCCCGGGCGCCAGCGTGGCGATCGTGGCCTCGATGCGGACCTGGTCGTTGCCCTTGCCGGTGCAGCCGTGCGCGATCGTGTCGCAGCCGTGCTTGCGCGCGTAGTCGCAGGCCAGCTTCGCGATCAGCGGCCGACCGAGCGACGTGAACGCCGGGTAGCCGTCGCCGTAGTTGACGTTCGCCTTGATCGCCGGGATCAGGTAGTCCGTCGCGAACTCCTCGCGCGCGTCGTGCACGATCGCCTCGACCGCGCCGAGCGTGCGCGCCTTGCCCGTGACCTCGTCGTAGTCCTCGCCGGGCTGGCCCAACTCGACGGTGAGGGCGACGACCTCGGCGTCGTACTCGTCCTGGATCCACTTGAGCATGACGCTCGTGTCCAGGCCGCCCGAGTACAGGAGCAGGACCTTACGGACCTCGTCGCGCTCCGCCAGGTACGAGGCCACGCGGGTCTGCCCGGGGGCGGCTACGCGATGGACCTCGGTGTGGACGGAGGCGTCGGGGGTCGGAGGGTGCTCGCTCATACGGGGGCACAGGGTACCTGCGCGTCGGCGCCCCCGGATCGCGGCCCCCGCGCGCCCGTACGGCCGTTCGGTGCCAGCGGCCGCCCGGCGTTCGCGACGCCGGGGCCGACGCTCAGGGGTGGTCGGCCCGCGGGCCCGCGCCCGGACGCCGCAGGCGCACGCGCCGGATCCGGCCGTCGCCGACCGCCTCCACGCGCACGGGGCGGCCGAACAGCTGCAGCTCGGCGCCCTCCTCGGGCAGCCGGCCCAGCACCTCGAGCAGGTGGCCGCCGACCGTCGCCTCGTGCACCTCGACGGCGTCCGGGTCGACGTCGTCCAGGCGGTCGAGCAGGTCCCAGACGGGCGCCTCGCCGTCCACGACGAGCTCGTCGCCGTCCGGCCGGATCAGCCGCTCCTCGGTGCGGTCGAACTCGTCCTCGATCTCGCCGACGAGCTCCTCGAGCACGTCCTCGACCGTCACGATGCCGACCGCCGTGCCGTGCTCGTCGATCGCGATCGCCAGGTGCTGGCGGGCGCGGCGCATCTCGCGCAGCGCGGACGAGACGAACGCCGCGTCGCCGACGCGCACGACCGGGCGGGTCAGGTCGGCCAGCGCCGGCCGCGGGTCCCGGAGCATCGCGCCGAGCAGGTCCTTCGCGTGCACGATCCCCGCCGCGCCGTCCAGGCCGGTGTCCTCGGGGCAGACCGGCATGCGCGTGACGCCGGTCTCGACGGCCAGCTGGGCGGCCTCCTCGATCGTGGCGCCGTCGTGCAGCAGCACCGCCTTGCGCCGCGGCACCATCACCTCGCGCACGCGGCGGTCGTCGTACTCGAAGACGTTCTCCGTGAGCTGGCGCTCGGTGGGGTTGATCTCGCCGCCCTCGCCGGACTCGCGGACGATCTGCAGCAGCTCGCGCTGCGAGAACGGCGACGAGCCCGCCTCGCGCGCCGGCGGGATGCCGAACGGCTTGAGGATGAGGTTGCCCAGGCCGTTGAAGAGCTGGACGAGCGGCCGGGTGACGACGTAGAAGCCGCGCATCGGCGGCATGAGCGCCAGGACGACGCGCTCGGTGCGGGCGATGGCGGCGCTCTTCGGGGCCAGCTCGCCGACGACGACGTGCAGCAGGGTGATGACGGCGAAGGCGAGCGCGCTGGCGATGCCGATCGAGCCGATGCGGGCGGCCTCGCCCAGCAGCGGCTCGAGGAGCGAGTGGACGGCCTGCTCGCCGAACGCGCCCAGGCCCAGCGAGGCGAGGGTGATGCCCAGCTGGCAGGCGGCGAGGTAGGCGTCGATGTGGTCGACGGCGTGGCGGACGGAGCGCGCGCCGGGCCGCCCGGTCGCGACCCAGTCGTCGATCTGGCTGTCCCGGACGCGCGCGATCGTGAACTCGCTCGCGACGAAGAAGGCGTTGACGGCGACGAGCAGGACGGTGACCGCGAGCTCCACGGCGATCGTCCCGCCGGAGACGGCGAGAGGCATCGCCCCGAACGCTACCCGCGCCCGCCCGGCCCCACGCGCCCCGCCCCCGGATCGCCGATGATGTCGGCATGGAGGACCGGCCCGCGTTGTCCCCCGCCGCCCGCCGCGTCCGTCGCGGGCTGGCCCTGCTCGCCGTGCTGTGCGTGCTCGTCACGGCCGTCGCGCTCGTGGCCCGCGCCCGCACCGCGTCGGAGCTGCCCGCGGTCCACGTGCCGGCGTCCGCGGTCCGCGGCACGACGGTGGACCGGTACGCGCTGCGCAGCCGCGCCGCCGACCGCAAGCTCGTCCAGACGGTCGTGCGGCCCGCCGGCGACGTGCGCGGACGGCCGCTGCTCGTGCTGCTGCACGGCAAGGCGCAGGACCCCGCGTGGGTCGCGGGCGCGCCGCTGCGGGCCGCGGTCGCGCGCCTGGGCGACCGCGCGCCCGTCGTGCTCGTCCCGGCCGACGACGGCGGGTCGTACTGGCACGACCGCCGCAGCGGCCGCTGGGCCACGTACCTGCGGCGCGAGGCGATCCCCGCGGCCGTGCGCCGGTACGGGCTGGACGGCCGGCGCCTGGCGGTCGGCGGGATCTCGATGGGCGGGGCGGGCGCGTACGCGCTGGCGGCCGACGGCGGCTTCTGCGCGGTGGGCGGGCACTCCCCCGCGCTGTGGACCTCGGCCGGTGCGACGGCCCCCGGCGCCTACGACGACGCGGAGGACTTCGCCGCGCACGACCCGATCGGCCTCGTCCGTGCGGGCCGGGCGCGGTACGGGGTGCCGCTGTGGCTGGACCGGGGCCGCGACGACCCGTTCGACGCGGCCGACCGCGCGTTCGTCCGCGCGCTGCGGGCCGCGGGCGAGCGGGTGACCGTCCGCAGCGGCCCCGGCGGGCACGAGGGGCGCTACTGGGAGCGCGGCATGGCGACGTACCTGCGCTTCTACGCGGACGCGCTCGCCGCCTGTCGCCCGGCGCGCTGACGGCGGCCAGGCCGCGCTCGTCGGCGGCGGGTGCGCCGCGGCCCCGCGGGCAGGACGCGGAGCGCCGCCGCTCAGCCCGCGGCGACCGGGGCGTGCGGCGGGCGGCGGTCGAGCAGGTAGGGGTTGGCGCGCTGGCCGGCCTCGACCACGTCGCGCCGCAGGTCCGCGACGAGCAGCGCCGTGCCGTGCGCCGCCCGGTCGAGCACGGCGCCGTCCGGCGCCACGAGGCTGCTGCCGCCGACGTACCGCAGCTCGCCGCCCTCGTCGCCGTCGTGGTTGACGTAGGCGACGTAGACCTGGTTCTCCCACGCCCGTGTCCGGATCAGGACGTCCGCGACGAACGAGAACGGCTCCATCTGGGCGGTCGGGACGGCGACGAGGTGCGCGCCGGCCAGGGCGGCCGCGCGTACGGTCTCCGGGAACTCGACGTCGTAGCAGACGAGCAGCGCGACCTTCAGGCCGCGGTGCTCGAAGGTCGTGACGAGCTCGTCCCCCGCGGTGAAGACCGCCCGGTCCAGGTCGCCGAACAGGTGCGTCTTGCGGTAGCGGGCCGTCAGCGCGCCGTCCGCGGCGAAGACGCTCGCGGTGTTGTAGAGCCGGTCCCCGTCGGCCTCGGGCAGGCCGACGACCAGGTCGATGCCGTGCCGGGCGGCGATCGCGCCCGTGGGCCCGTCGAGGTCCTGCCGGGCCAGGTCGGCGGCGGCGGGGCCGATCTCGTACCCGGTCAGGAACATCTCGGGCGTGATGAGCAGCGAGGCGCCGCGCGCGACGGCGTCCGCCGCCGCGCGGTCGAGCTCGGCCAGGTTGGCGTGCACGTCGCCCGGCGTGCCGGCCGTCTGCAGGGCGGCCACCCGCACCGCGCCGTCGTCGGGGGCCTGCCGCGCGTCCGTCGTCACGCTCCCATTGTCGACGCTGGGCGGGGCGCGCGCGTCGGACGGACCGTCGACGCCGGGGGCGGTCCCTCCGACGGTCCGTCGCCCGCGGCGGGCGCGGTCAGCGGTCGTGCCGCGCGGCGGCGCGCGCCTCGGCGGCCTCGACCGAGCCGTCGAAGCCGGGGAAGTCCTCCGTCAGCAGGCAGCCGTACGCCACCCCGCGAGCCAGGTACGAGACGCAGAACGCGATCGCGTTGTGCAGGCCCTCCGGCATCCGGCCGAGCACGATGACGACCACCCAGCCCACGAAGGCGAGGATCCCGACCAGCACGCTGAGGACGTAGGTGATGAGCCACACGGGGATCAGCAGCGCCCAGCGGAAGAACGCGAGCAGGCGGGAGTACGAGGTCTTCGGCGGGCCGATCCGCAGCTCGGACGGGTACGAGGACGCGTCGTCGGCCGCGAACGGCGGGAACCGGTCGTCGAGCAGGTACGCGTAGGCGTTGACGCGGGACGCGACGCGCGCGTAGCCGGCCATGAAGCGGTAGAGACCCTCCGGGTAGCGACCGGTGACCACGAGGGCCAGCCACGCGACGATGCCGCCGAAGAACGCGACGAAGCCGTAGACGGCGACGTAGACGAGGTGCGGGATCACGAGGAGCCAGCGGAAGAAGGCGGTCAGGCGGCTGTGCCGCTCGCGGCGCTCGCTGACGAACGCGACGGTGCCGGGTGGGAGCACGGGGTCCTCTCGGGACGGGTACGGGAATTCTGGACGGGGGACCGCGCCCTTCCTACCAGCGGTCCGAGGCCCCCGCAAGCGGCCTCCACGTCCGTCCGGTCGGCCGCCCGCGGTAGCGTCCGCGCGGTGGAGCCGATCCCCGTCCAGCAGGCGCGCGCCCGCTACGCCGAGCTGATGACCGCGCCGCGGGCGCTCCTCGAGCTGGAGGATCCCGACGACGCCCGCGCCGCGCTCGTGCCCGCCGCCGCGCTCGTCTTCGCGCTCGGGGCGTGGGAGGCGTGCGCGGAGGAGCTGTTCCGCGGCGCGGCGGTCGCCGTCGTCGGCGCGGCCCGCCGGCCCTCCGACCTGCCGCGCGCGATCCGGGACACGATCGTCGAGGTCGTCGGCGAGCCGGGCGAGCCGTGGGAGCACGTGCTGCGGCGCCTGGGCGGCGGCTGGCACCGGGCGGCGATCCGGCACCTGGGCACGTCGCTCGACTACCGCTTCCGGCACTGGAACACCCCGAGCGCGGCCGGCGTCGACCGGCTGGCGGAGCAGGTGGCGGGCATGGGCCCGATCTCGCCGTCGTGGCCGAGCCTGGACGGCCACCCCGGCGCGGACGTGCTGGACGAGGCGATCCGCCGCCGCGGCGAGGCCGTGCACCTGGCGCGCACGGCGTTCGGCGGTGACGTGGTGGCGCCGGTGCTCGACCTGCTCGACGGGATCGTCGACGCGACGGCGGCGGCGGTCACCCGGCGGATCGGGCACCTGCCGCCGGTCACGTCGGGCTGACCGCCGTCCGGGCCGGCCCCGGCTGGCCCGGGGCCGGGCCGCCCCTACGCCGGACGGGCCGCCTCGGCGTCCCCGAGGGGCGGGGCGTGCTCGCGCCGCCCGCCGCGCTGGGCCGCGCCGCCGGCGAGCACCACCAACGCGATCCCGACGACCTGCGACGGCCGCGGGTCCTGGTGCAGGACGAGCACGCCGAGGACGACGCCGAACCCCGGCTCGAGCGCCATCAGGGTGCCGAACGCGCTGGCCGTCATGCGGCGCAGCGCGAGCAGCTCGAGCGCGTACGACAGGACGGGGTGCACGAGGGCCAAGCCGGCCGTCACGGCCACCGCGGCGACGGACAGGTGCCCGGCCGCCTGCGGGACGCCCACGACGGCCGCCGTCGCGGCGGCGACCGGCACCGTCAGGGCGAGCGCGCCCAGTCCGACGAAGCGGTCGCCCAGGTGCTGCGTCAGCGCGATGTAGACGGCCCAGCCGACCGCCGCGAGCACCGCCATGCCGACGCCCGTCGCGTCGACCGCGCCGTGCCACGGCGCCGTCAGCAGCAGCACGCCGGCGAGGGCGAGCACGGGCCAGACGAGCGCCCGGGCGCTGCCGCCGCGGGCCGCGGCCAGCGTGAGCGGCCCCAGGAACTCGATCGCGACGGCGGTCCCGAGCGGGATGCGCGCGATCGCGCCCAGGAACAGGACGGTCACCAGGCCCGTCGTCACCCCGAGCGCGAGGACCGCCGGCACGTCGGCCCGGCGCACCGCCCGCAGCGGCGGACGAACGAGCACGACGAGCACGAGCGCGCCGAACGTCAGGCGCAGCCACGCGGTGCCGGCCGCCCCCACGTCCTCGATGACGCCGACGGACAGCGCGGAGCTCAGCTGCACGGCGAGCATCGCGGTCGCCGCCAGCGCCCACGGCGGCACGGCCGTCCCCGGGCGGCCGACCGGAGCCGCGATCATGGCGTGCCTCCCCCCGGCTCCAGCGGGCGCCGGGCCCGCCTGCCGTTCGGCCCCACGCCCGGGTCGAAGACGGCGAGCGAGAACCGCACCGGCCCGCTCCCCGCCTGCGCGTACGCGTGCGGCACGTCGACCGCGAACGCCATCGCGTCCCCCGGCTCGAGGAGCGTGACCTCATCGCCCAGCTCGATCCGCAGGGCGCCCTCGTGCACCTGCAGGACCTCGAGCGTGCCCGCGGCGTGCGCGCTGCTCTCGTGCCGGTCGCCCGGGCACAGCGTCCAGTCCCAGAGCTCGAGGACGTCCGGCGGCTGGGTGCCCGCGACGAGCACGCCGCGCCCGCCGGCGTCCGAGCGCCAGAGGACCGCTCCCTCGCCGCGGCGCGTGACGCGCGACGGCGGGCCGCCCGGGGACTCGACGAGCGTCGGCAGCCCGACCCCGAGCGCGTCGGCCAGCTTCAGGAGGGTGCCGATGCTGGGGTTGCTCGCGCCCTGCTCGACGTTCACGACGACGCGGCGGCTCAGGCCCGCGGCGCGCGCGAGGCCGTCCAGCGTCCAGTCGCGGGCCAGGCGCTCGTCGCGCACCCGTCGCCCGATCGCCGTCGCGAGGACCGCCGTCTCGTCGTCCATGTGGGCAGCATAGTGCACTGAGCGCGCATCAGAGTGCACCTTGGGTGCCGCGCGCGAGGGCTGCCGTCGCTCGTGGCGCGGCGGGCGCGCCCGGGCCGCGCGGCCCGTTCCGACGTGGCGACGCCCGAGTCCGGGCCCTGCCCGGGCCGGCCCCGGCCGGCCCGCCCGCGGACCCCGCCGCGGCCGCCGCCCGTCGCCGGGCGCGGCCGGCGGTCCCTACCGGGCGGCGATCCCCGCCGCGATCCGCGCCACGCCCTCGTCGATCTCGGCGTCGCCGATCGTCAGCGGCGGCAGCAGGCGGAGCGTGGTCGGCGCGGGCGCGTTGACCCACACGTCGTGCTCGGTGACCAGGCGCAGGGCGAGGTCGCCGGCCGAGCCGTGCCGGCCGACGGCGTCCGCGTCCAGCTCGGCGGCGAGCATCAGCCCGCGGCCGCGGACCGACGCGATCCCCGGCACGGCCTCGAGCGCCGCGCGGAAGCGGTCGCCGGCCACGCGGACGCGCTCCAGGAACCCGGGCGCCTGCATGACGTCGAGCACCGCGTGGGCCGCCGCGGCGACGAGCGGGTTGCCGGCGAACGTCGACCCGTGATCGCCCGGCTGCAGGACGTCGAGCAGGTGCGGGCCGGTGACGAGCGCGCCGACCGGCAGGCCGTTCGCGAGCGCCTTCGCCACGGTGATGACGTCGGGCACGACGCCGGTCGCCTCGTAGCTCCACATGTCGCCCGTGCGGCCCATCCCGGACTGCACCTCGTCGACGATCAGCAGGGCGCCGTGGGCGTCGCAGGCCTCGCGGGCGGCGCGCAGCGTGTCCGGGTCGATCGGCAGCACGCCGCTCTCCCCCTGGATCGTCTCGAGCAGCACGGCGGCCGTGCCGTCGCCGACCGCGGCGTGCACGGCCTCGGGGGTCGGCGGCACGGCGCGGAAGCCGGGGACGAGCGGCGCGAACGGCTCCTGCTTGCTCTCCTGCGGCGTCGCCGACAGCGCGCCCATCGTGCGGCCGTGGAAGCCGCGGAAGAGCGAGACGATCTCGCCGCCGCGCTTGTGCCGACGGGCGAGCTTGATCGCGGCCTCGTTCGCCTCGGCGCCGGAGTTCTGGAACAGCACGCCGCCGCCGAGCGAGCTCTCCGCCAGGCGCTGCGCGAGGCGCACCGGGCCCTCCAGGTGCACCAGGTTGCTGGCGTGCAGGAGCGTGCCGGCCTGCTCGGTGATCGCCATCGTGACGTTCGGGTGCCCGTGGCCGAGCGACG
This sequence comes from Patulibacter sp. SYSU D01012, assembly GCF_017916475.1. Lineage (GTDB taxonomy): Bacteria > Actinomycetota > Thermoleophilia > Solirubrobacterales > Solirubrobacteraceae > Patulibacter. The sequence goes on along the minus strand of NZ_JAFMTB010000001.1, from coordinate 1,978,300 downwards.
TGACGCCCAGACCGCAGAGCAGGTCGAGGATGCGGCGGCCGTCGACGGTGTGCAGCCAGACGTCGGCGCCCGAGGCGACGGCCACGGGCAGGCGGGCGTAGTTGCGCAGCAGGTGCTGGGCCTCGATCTGCTCGAGGGCCTCCAGGCTCAGGGGGTCGGGCATGCGGTCACCGGGCGGGTCGGATCTGGGTGCCGCAGCCGTCGTCCGTGAACAGCTCGAGCAGCACGGAGTGGGGCTTGCGGCCGTCGACGATGCTGGCGGCGCCGACGCCGGAGTGCACCGCGTCGACGCAGGCCTGCAGCTTGGGGCGCATGCCGCCGGAGATGCCCTCGAGCGCCTCCTCGACCTCGTCGGTGGCGGCCTGCACGATCAGGCTGTCCGGGTCGGACGCGTCGCGGAGCCAGCCCGCCACGTCCGTCAGGAAGATCAGCCGGGTGGCCCCGAGCGCGCGGGCGAGCGCCGCGGCGGCCTCGTCGGCGTTGACGTTGTGCGAGCGGCCTTGCTCGTCGGACGCGACGGACGCGACGACGGGGACGAACTCCTCGGCGACGTGGTCGATGACCGTCGTGTCGACCTTCGTCACGCGGCCGACGTAGCCGACGTCCTCGCCCTGCGGGCCGGTGGTCGTCTCGACGCGGAAGAGGTTGCCGTCGTCGCCGGACAGGCCGACGGCCGCCTGGCCGTGGCGGCTGATGCGGACGACGATGTCCTTGTTCACCTTGCCGACGAGCACCATCTTGGCGACCTCGACGGTGTCGGCGTCGGAGACGCGCAGGCCGCCGCGGAACTCGACCGGCAGGCCCAGGCGGGCCGACAGCTCGGTGATCGCGGGGCCGCCGCCGTGCACGACGACGACGTTGACGCCGACGTACTTGAGCAACGCGATGTCGCGGGCGAAGTCCTCGCGCAGCGCGGGGTCGGTCATCGCGGCGCCGCCGTACTTGATGACGACGGTGCGCTCGCGGAACTGCCGGATGTAGGGGAGCGCCTCGAGGAGCGTGCCGACGTCGCGCACGCCGTTGCCCCGGCTCTCGACGGACTTCACGTCGTGTACTCCGCGTTGAGGGTCACGTACTCGTGGCCGAGGTCGCTGAAGAACACCTCGGTCTCGTTGGCGAACGCCTGCGGCGCCGCGGCGTCCTGCTCGGCGCGGCCGACGGTGATCTCGTACTCCACCTCGGGGCCCGACACGAGGACGGCGAGGGCGTCGCGGTCGAAGATCGCCTCCTGGCCGTCCCGGCACACCTCGATCCCCTCGATGCGCACGCCGACCGGCGTGAACGCGGGACCGGGGATGACGGCGCCGACGGCCTGGACGATGCGGCCCCAGTTCGGGTCGCCGCCGTAGAGCGCCGTCTTGACGAGCGGCGAGTTGGCGACCTGGCGGGCGACGCGCTCGCACGCCGGCCCGTCGGGGCCGCGCACCACGACGCGGCCGACGCGGCGCGCCCCCTCGCCGTCCTTCGCGATGAGCACGGCCAGCTGCCGCAGCAGCGCGTCGAGCGCCAGGCCCAGGCGCTGCTCGTCCGGGCTGCCGGGGGCGACCTCCACCCCGCTGGCGCCGGACGCGATCAGCACCGCCGTGTCCGACGTCGAGAGCTGCCCGTCGACCGAGATCCGGTCGAAGGAGCGCTTGACGCACACGCCGAGCAGCAGGTCGGCGGTCTCGGCCTGCAGGCGCGCGTCGGTGGTCACGAAGCAGAGCATCGTGGCGAAGCTCGGCTGGATCATGCCCGCGCCCTTGCAGACGGCGTGCAGCGTCACGTCGCCGCCGTCCAGGCGCACGGTCAGGCTGGCGGTCTTCGGGAAGAGGTCGGTCGTCTCGATGCCGCGGCGGAAGTCGTCGTCGCCGTCGGCGCGCAGCTCCTCCCCCGCCGCCGCGATCCCGTTCGGCACGACGTCCATCGGCAGCGGCACGCCGATGACGCCGGTCGCGCACACCGCGACCTGGTCCTCGTCCACGCCGGTCGCGCGCGCGGCGGCGGCGCGCACCTGGCGCGCGGTCTCGAAGCCGTCGCGGCCCGTGCCGGCGTTCGCGTTGCCGCTCGTCACGACCACGGCGCGCAGCGCGTCCAGCCGCGACTCCTGGCGGGTGACGAGGACGGGCGGGGCCGCGGTGCCCGAGCGGGTGAAGCGCGCGGCGCTGACGGCGCCGGGCTCGTCGCAGACGAGCAGCGCCACGTCGGTGCCGCCCGACGGCTTGATGCCGGCGGCCACGCCGGCGGCGCGGAAGCCCTTCGGCAGCCCGCGGGGGTCGACGGCGACGACGCTGTCGGGCACCTCGACCCATCGGGAGCGGAAGAAGGACGGGCTCTCGTCGGTCTTCGGCGCTCCGGATACGGGGTCAGGCATTCCCGCCAGTCTAGAGCGGGGCGCCGCGTCGGGACCGCCGCGCCGGGCGGCGGGCCCCGACGGCCGGCGGGGCGGGCGCCGACGGCCGGCGGGGCGGGCGCCCGCGGCGCCGCGCCCCGGCCCGGTCCGCCGACGCGGCCGCTCAGACCGGCAGGCCCTCGTCCTCGGGCCGCCCGTAGGCGACGTTCAGGCTCTGGACCGCCTGGCTCGAGGTGCCCTTCCACAGGTTGTCGATCGCGCCGAAGACCAGCACGTGGCCCGAGCGCGGGTCGACGTGGGTGCGCAGCCGCGCGACGTTGCTGGCCTGCACGTCGCGCATGCCCGGCTCGGCGGTCGTCAGCTCGACGAAGCGCTCGTCGGCGTACGCCTCGCGGAACAGGTCGGCGACCTCGTCGGCGGTGACCTCGCGGGTCGCGCGGACGTAGCACGAGACGAGCTCGCCCTGGTCGGCCGGCACGAGGTGCGGCACGAACACCGGCTGGACCGCGGGGTCCATCCCGAGCGCGCCGAGCTCCTGGCGGATCTCGGGCTGGTGGCGGTGCCCGGCGACGCCGTAGGCGTGCACGTTCTCGGACACGTCGACGTAGTGCGTCGTGCGCTGCAGCTTGCGCCCCGCGCCCGAGACGCCGGTCTTGGCGTCGATGATCACGTCCTGCAGCAGCCCGGCGCGCGCGAGCGGCGCCAGGGACAGGATCGCAGCGGTCGGGAAGCACCCGGGACCGGCGACGATCCGCCCGGCGTCGCGGACGCCGGCGAGCGCGTCGCGGTGGATCTCGGGCAGGCCGTAGACCGCGGTGCCGAACAGGTCGGGCGCCACGTGCACGTCGCCGTACCACTCGCGGTACAGGGCCGGGTCGGTCAGCCGGAAGTCCGCCGACAGGTCGAGCACGAGCAGGCCCTGGGCGTGGAGCGCCGCGACCGCCTCGCTGGACGCGCCGTGCGGGTAGCCGACGATCGCGACGTCGTGGTCGCGGCCGATGGCGTCCAGGTCGGGCTCCACGAACGTCCGCGCCACGCGGTGGTGCGGGTACAGCTCGTCCAGCCGGGTGCCGGCCTCGGCGCGCGCGGTGATGGCGCCGAGCGCGAAGAACGGGTGGCGGTCGATCAGGCGGGCGGCGAGCGCCCCGGCGAAGCCGGACGCGCCGAGGACCGCGACCTTCGGGCGATCAGCCACGCAGCACCCCGCCGAGCTCCTGCGCCAGCGCGCCGACGATCTTGTCGCGGGCGCCGCCGATCTCGTCGTCCGTCAGCGTGCGGTCGGGCGCGCGCAGGCGGAAGCGCAGCGCGAGCGAGACCTGGCCGTCCGGGACGCCCTTCCCGCGGTAGACGTCGAAGACGCGGACGTCCTCGAGCAGCGTCCCGCCGGCCTTCCGCGCGACGGCGACGGTGCGGGCCGCGGTGACGTCGTCGGCCACGAGGACCGCCAGGTCGAAGCGCGCGTCCGGGAACTGCCCGACGGCGCGGAACGGCACGACCTCGGGCGCGAGCGGCAGCACGCGGTCCAGGTCGAGCAGGAAGACCGCCACGCGCGGCAGGTCCCAGCGCTCCGCCACGCGCGGGTGCACCTCGCCGAGCAGGCCGACGGTCTGGGCGTCCTCGCCGGCGCCGACGGTGATGCGGGCGGCGCGGCCCGGGTGCAGGAACGCCACCTCGCCGGTCGCCTCGACGCCCCAGTCGGTGATGCGCAGCGCGCCCATCAGCGCCTCGAGGAGGCCCTTCGCCGCGAAGACGTCGTCCTGCACGAGCGCCGCGATCGCGGTGTGCTCGTACGGCATGTCGGGCCGGCGGGGGTCGGGCGCGTCGCGGAAGACGGTGCCCGTCTCGAAGATCCGCAGGTCCTCGGCGCCGCGGGTGCGGTTGTGCCGGGCGATGTCGAGCAGCGAGACGAGGATCGTCGGCCGCAGGACGGCCTGCTCCTCGCTCAGGGGGTTGTCCAGGCGGACGGCCTGCGCGCGCGGGTCGTCGGCGGCGAGGCCGAGGCGCCCCGCCGCGCCCGCGTCGGTGAACGACCAGCCGACGACCTCCTGCAGGCCCCGGCCGACGAGCACGTCCTCGGCGCGGCGGCGCGCCTTCTGCACCGGGGTGAGCTGCGCCGCGCTGGTGCGGCGGCGGGCCGGCAGCGTCGGCTGCAGGTCGGCGACGACGCCCAGGCGCGCGATCTCCTCGACGACGTCGACCTCGCGCCGCACGTCCGCGCGGCGCTCGGGCGGCACGCCGACCTGCAGCGCGCCGGCGTCCGCGGCCGCGGACGGGTCCGGGTCGGTGACGGCGAAGCCGAGCGTGCCGAGCAGCTCGGCCTGGCGGACGCGCGAGACGGGGGTGCCGAGCAGGCGCTCGACGCGCGCCTCGCGCACGGTGATCGCGGGCGCGACGGCGGCCGGGTCCCAGCCGCCCGCCTCGATCGTGCCGCCGACGCGGGTGGCGCCGGCCACCTCGCGCAGCAGGCGCGTGGCGAGCGCCTGCGCCCAGCCGACCTGCTCGGGCGCCAGGCCCTTCGCGTTCCGCGACGCGGCCTCGGAGAACAGGCCCAGCCGCTGCGCGGTGCGATGGATCGTGGGGCCGTCCCAGCAGGCGACCTCGAGCAGCACGCGCGTGGTGCCCTCGTGCACCTCGGAGCGGCCGCCGCCCATGATCGCGGCGAGCGACGTCGGGCCCTCGGCGTCGTCGATGACGAGCTCGCCGGCGCGCAGCGTGCGCTCGGCGCCGTCGAGGGTCGTGAGGGTCTCCCCCTCCGCGGCCTCGCGGACGACGAGGCGGCCGCCGGCGACGCGGTCGGCGTCGAAGGCGTGCAGCGGCTGGCCCGTGACGAGCATGACGTAGTTCGTCACGTCGACGACGGTGTTGATCGGGCGGACGCCGGCGGCCGACAGGCGCTCCTGCATCCACAGGGGGGACAGCGCGATCCGCACGCCCTCGAACAGCCGGGCGGTGAAGCGCCGGCAGCCGTCCGTGCGCACCTCGACCGCGAAGCCGTCGATCGCGTCGCCGGCCGGGTCCGGCCCGACGACCTCGCCGGCCTGCGCGCCCTCCCCCGCCGTCCACGGCGCGGGGGCCAGCGTCGCCCCCGTCGCGGCCGCGACCTCGCGGGCGATGCCGTACAGCCCCAGGCAGTCGGGGCGGTTGGGGGTGATCTCCAGGTCGAGGACGTCCTCGGCGATCGTCAGGACGTCCGCCACGGGCGTGCCGGGCACGAGGTCGCCGCCGCCCGGCAGCGCCTCGTTCAGCGCGAGGATGCCGTCGTGCTCCTCGCCGATGCCGAGCTCGCGGGCCGAGCAGATCATGCCCGCGGACACCTGCCCGCGGAGCTTCGCCTTCTTGATCTTCAGCCCGCCCGGCATGACCGTGCCGACGGTCGCGACGGCGACGGTCAGGCCGGCGGCCACGTTGGGGGCGCCGCAGACGATCTGCGTCGGCTCCTCGGCCCCGACGTCGACGGTGCAGACGCGCAGGCGGTCCGCGTCGGGGTGCTGCTCGGCCGTCAGCACGCGACCGACGACGACCCGCTCGGGCGTCTCCACCCCGTGGTGGATCAGCCGGTCCAGCTCGGTGCCGGTGACGTTCAGGCGCGCGGCGACGTCGGCGGCGGAGAGGGACGACAGGTCGACGTGCTCGCCGAGCCAGCGGATCGGGGCCTTCATGCGAACTGCTCCAGCAGTCGGAGGTCGTTTTCGTACAGCAGGCGCAGGTCGGGCACCCCGTAGCGCAGCATCGCGATGCGCTCGATGCCCATGCCGAAGGCGAAGCCCTGGACCTTCTCCGGGTCGTACTCCGGGCGGCCGGTCGCCAGCAGGACGTTCGGGTCGACCAGGCCGGAGCCCAGGATCTCGATCCAGCCGGTGCCCTTGCAGAGCGGGCAGCGCGGGTGGCCGGGCTCGTGCCGCAGGAAGCCGGTGCCGCCGCACAGGTGGCAGGACACGTCGATCTCGACGCTCGGCTCGGTGAACGGGAAGAAGTGCGGGCGCAGGCGGATGTCGCGCTCGGCGCCGAAGATCGCGCGCGCGACGCTCAGCAGCACGCCCTTCAGGTCGGCGAGCGTGATGTCGACGTCGATCCACAGGCCCTCGACCTGGTGGAACTGCGGCGTGTGCGTCGCGTCGCTGTCCGGGCGGTAGACGCGGCCGGGCACGATGACCGCCAGCGGCGGGTCCTGCTGCTCCATCGCGCGCACCTGCATCGGCGAGGTGTGCGTGCGCAGCAGCCGCTGGCGGTCGCCGTCCGCCGCGGGCAGGTGCGGCGACGGCGCCAGGTAGAAGGTGTCGGACCGGTCCCGCGCGGGGTGGTTGGGCTCGTGGTTGAGCGCGTCGAAGTTGTAGTGGACCGTCTCGGTCTCGGGGCCCTCCAGGACGTCGAAGCCCAGGCCGAGGAAGACGTCCTCGATGTCGCGGCGCACGCGCGTGAGCAGGTGCAGGCCGCCGACGGGCTCGGCGCGTCCGGGCAGCGTGACGTCGACGCGGTCGGCGATCAGCTGCGCGTCCAGCTCGGTCTCGCGCAGCTCGGCCGCGCGGGCGTCGATGGCGGCCTGCAGCGCCTGCCGTGCCTGGTTGGCGGCCTTCCCGACGACCCCGCGCTCGGCGGGCGGCAGGTCCGAGACGTTGCGCAGCAGGTTCGGCAGCTCGGCCTTGCGGCCCAGGTGCCGCACGCGCAGCTCCTCGAGCTCCTCCGTCGTGGTGGCCGCGGCCACGGCGGCTTCTCCCGCGGCCCGGAGCTCGGCGATCCGTTCTTGCATCGCGGCCAAGGGTACCGGGGCGTCCGCGGCGACCCGGGCCGCCCCGGGCGGTCGACCGCGGGCGCGGCCGTCGGCGTCCGGCTACCCGGCCGGGGTGCGCGCCAGCTCGTACAGCGCGGCGGTCGCGGCCATCGCCGCGTTGAGCGACTCGGCGCCCGCGATCGGCAGGTGCGCGGTGCGGTCGCACGCCGCCACCACGTCGTCGGGCAGCCCCTCCCGCTCCGCCCCGACGAGCAGCGTCACGTCGCCCGTCACCTCGTCGCCGCGCAGCGGCACGCCGGCGCGAAGGACGAGCGCGATCGTGGTGCCGGGCAGCGCGTCGGGGCCGGCGGCGCGCACGACGGGCACTGCGAAGAGGGAGCCCATGCTCGCGCGCACCGCCTTCGGCCCGTAGGGGTCCGCCGTGTCCGGGCCGAGCGAGACGGACGAGGCGCCGAGCGCGTGCGCGGCCCGGATCGCCGTGCCCACGTTGCCGGGGTCGCGCAGGCCGTGGAGGTGCAGGCAGCGGGGGCCGGACGCGGCGTCCGCCCAGCGCTGGCGGTAGATCCCGATGGCACGCGTGCCCGAGCCGAGCGACGACGCGCCCGCGAGCAGGCCCGGCTCGACCTGCGTGCCCTCCAGGCCGCTGCCGGCGGCGACGAGCACGTCCTCGGGCTCCCACCCGGCCGCGGCGGCCGCGGCGACGAGGTCCTCGCCCTCGGCGACGAACAGGCCGGTCCGCACGCGCTCGCGGCGGCGGGCCAGCAGCGTCCGCACCTGCTTCAGGCGCGGGTTCTGGTGGGAGTTGATGACGGTCACGGGCGGGGCGGTCGGGTCCGGGAACGAGAAAGGGCGCCCCGTGGGACGCCCTCGCAGGTCGGTGGCGGCGTGCGCCTCCGGGCGGCGCTCAGGCCTTGGCGGCCAGGGCGTCCTTGGCGGCGGTGGCGACGGCGGCGAACGCCTCGGCGTCCCGCACGGCCAGGTCGGCCAGGCTCTTGCGGTCGATCTCGATGCCGGCCAGCGTCAGCCCGTGGATGAGCTTGCCGTACGTGAGGTCGTTCAGGCGCGCCGCGGCGTTGATGCGCGTGATCCACAGCTTGCGGAAGTCGCGCTTGCGGTTGCGACGGTCGCGGTAGGCGTAGACGCCGGCCTTGAGCTGCGTCTCCTTCGCCTGCCGGTACGTGTTGTTCGCGCGGCCGACGTAGCCCTTCGAGCGATCGAGGAGGGCACGGCGCTTCTTGCGCGCGTGAATGGAGCGCTTTACGCGGGTCATCAGCGGCCTCCGAGGAGCCGCTCAGCGCGCGAGGTGTCGGCCTCGGTCAGCATGGCGGCGGTTGCGAACTTGCGCTTGCGCTTCTGCGACTTCTTCCCGAGGATGTGGGAGGACATCGCGTGACGGGCCTTGATCTTGCCGGATCCGGTCCGCTTGAAGCGCTTCTTGGCGCCCGAGTGGGTCTTCGTCTTGGGCATGCGAATCGATGATTGTGCCAGATTGCGGGTGGACGTGCGGCGCGGCACCCGCCGGAGCGCGAGCCACGGCCCGGCCGCACGGCGGCCGGGCGGATGCGGGCGGGACGAGGGCCTCGTCCCGCCGCGCGGGGCCTACGAGGCCGGGGCGTCCTGCGTCTCGGCCGCCTCGGTGTCGGCGGCCTCCGTCGCGTCGGCGGCGGCCTCGTCGGCCGGCGCCTCGTCGTCGGCGTCGGACGCCGGCTCGGTGCCGGGGGCGTCGTTCGCCCCCGGGCCCGCCGTGGCGCCCTGACCGGACGTGTCGCCCTCGCCGCCGACGACCAGGCCGCCCTCGTCCTCGGCGTCCTCGTCCTCGGCCACGGCGTTCGGGTCGGTCGGGACCCACGTGCCGTTGAGCACCTCCTTCGAGGGGCTCAGCATCATGGTCATGTTGCGGCCCTCGAGCGAGGGGCGCTGGTCGACCTGGCAGATGTCGCCGAGGTCCTCGACGAGCCGCTCGAGCAGGTCGCGGCCGCGCTCGGGGTGCGTGACCTCGCGGCCACGGAACATGATCGTGACCTTGACCTTGTCCTTGCCCTTGAGGAACCGGACGACGTGCCCCTTCTTCGTGGCGTAGTCGTGCTCGGCGATCTTGGGCCGGAACTTGATCTCGCGCACCACGACCTGGGTCTGGTGCTTCTTGGCGGCCTTCTTCTTCTGCGCCTGCTCGTACTTGTACTTCGAGTAGTCGAGCACGCGGCAGACGGGCGGACGCGCGTTGGCGGCGACCTCGACCAGGTCGAGGTCGCGGTTCTGCGCGTACCGGAGGGCGTCCTCCGTCCGCATCACGCCGGCCTGGTTCCCGTTCTCGTCGATGACGCGAACTTCGGGAACCCGGATCCGGTCGTTGACGCGCGTTGTGTCGCGCTCGGGCGGGCGGCGGTCGAACCTACGAGGGACCGGCACTAGGAGAGGCTATTCGCGCGGCGCACCTGCGCACGCGAGGAATCGCGGATAAACAAGGGCCCAACTGTAGCGCAGACGCGCCGGAACGCCACCTCGGGTGCCGCGCGCCCTCCCGCGAGCGCCCCGCGGGGCCTACAGTGGCCCCGTGCGCCTGCTCTTCGTCTGCCTGGGCAACATCTGCCGCTCCCCCACCGCCGAGGCGGTCATGCGCGACCTGCTGGAGCGGGAGGGCCTGTCGGGCCTCGTCGAGGTCGACTCGGCCGGCACGGGCTCGTGGCACGTCGGCCACCCGCCGGACGAGCGCGCCACCGCCGCCGCGGCCCGGCGCGGGATCGCGCTCGGCGGCGCGGCCCGCCAGGTCACCCGCGAGGACTTCGCGACGGCCGACCTGCTGCTGGCGATGGACGCCCGGAACGTCGCGGACCTGCGCGCGCTCGCCCCCACGCCCGAGGCGGCCGAGAAGGTGCGCCCGCTCCGCTCGTTCGACCCGGACGCGGTCGGGACCGGCGAGCTGGACGTGCCGGACCCGTACTTCGGCGGCGAGGACGGCTTCGGCCTGGTGCTCACCCACGTGCAGGCGGCCTGCCGCGAGCTGCTCGTCGAGGTGCGCGAGCGCCTGGCCGCCGCCCGCTGACCCGGGCCAACCGGCCCGGGGCGCCGCGGAGCGCGGCTCGCCGCGCGCGGCCGGCCGGCCCGGTCAGGCCTGCTCGGTCTGCCGGTCCAGGAGCGCGCGCTCGCGGATCGCGGTGCCCAGGCGCGCGGCGATCTCGGCGACCGGCGCCGCCTCCTCCTCGTGCCCTCCGTGGTGGCGCAGGGTCAGGGTGCGCTCGTCGGCCTCGCGATCGCCCACGACGGCCATGAGCGGCTGCTTGGCGATCTCGGTCTCGCGGATCTTGCGGCCGACGGTCTCGCCGCGATCGTCGACGACGACGCGCAGCCCCGCGGCCTTCAGCTCCCGGGCCAGGTCGTGCGCGGCGTCGGCGTGCCGCTCGGCGACGGTCAGCAGGGTCAGGTGGGCGGGCTGCAGCCAGAACGGCAGCTCGCCGCCCGTGTGCTCGAGCAGGATGCCGATGAAGCGCTCGTACGAGCCGAGCAGCGCGCGGTGGAGGACGACGGGGCGGTGCTCCGAGTTGTCCGCGCCCGTGTAGGTCAGGTCGAAGCGCTCCGGCGCCAGGTAGTCCACCTGCACCGTGCCGAGCTGCCAGGAGCGGCCGAGCGAGTCGCGGAACTGGATGTCGATCTTCGGTCCGTAGAACGCGCCGTCGCCCTCGTGCACGACGTACGGCAGGTCGTTCGCCTCGAGCGCGCGGCGCAGGTCGCCCTCCGCCTTGTCCCACATCTCGTCGGAGCCCAGCCGGTTGTCCGGGCGGGTCGAGAGCTCGTAGGTGAAGTCCTCGGCGGCGAACCCGAACAGGTCGTAGGTGTCCTTGGCGAACGCGAGGCAGCCCGTCACCTCGTCCTGGACCTGCTCCTCCATGACGAACAGGTGCGCGTCGTCCTGGCAGAACTGGCGCACGCGCATCAGGCCGTGCAGCGCGCCGGACAGCTCGTTGCGGTGCAGCAGGCCGGGCTCGGAGAAGCGCACCGGCATGTCGCGCCAGCTCCAGCGGGTCTGCCGGTAGAGCTCGTAGTGGCCGGGGCAGTTCATGGGCTTGAAGCCCATGTTCGGCTCGACGGCGCGGCCCTCCTCGGCCGCGGTCGCGGCGTCCCCGGTGGAGGTCAGGAACATGTCGTCGCGGTACTTGTCCCAGTGGCCGGACGTGCGCCAGAGCGACGCGTCGTACAGCTGCGGGGTCTTGACCTCGGTGTAGCCGCGGTCGTCGCCCATCTCGCGGGACAGGCCGACGAGGTCGTTGAAGACGCGGGTGCCGCGCGGGGTCCAGAACGCGGACCCGGGCGCGGCCTCGCTGAAGTGGTAGAGCCCGAGCTCCTTGCCGAGCTTGCGGTGGTCGCGCTGGCGGGCGAGCTCGAGCCGCTCGAGGTGCGCCGTCAGGTCCTTCTTCTTGAAGAACGCGGTGCCGTAGATGCGGACGAGCTGCTGGCGGTCCGAGTCGCCGCGCCAGTACGCGCCGGCGACGGACTGCAGCTTGAACGCGCCGATCCGCTTCGTGCCCGGGCCGTGCGGGCCGCGGCACAGGTCCGTGAACGGCCCGTTGGTGTAGAGCGTGACCGTCTCGACCTGCTGGTTCTTCACCAGGTCCTCGATCAGCTCCACCTTGTAGGGCTGGTCCTCCGCGCGGAAGCGCTCCAGGGCCTGGTCGACCGTGACGACCTCGCGCGTGAAGCGCTCGTCGGCCGCGACGTGCTCGGCCATCTTCGCCTCGATGGCGGCGAAGTCGCCCTCGTTGACGACGACGCCCTCGGGGAACTCGAAGTCGTAGTAGAAGCCGTGCTCGATCGGCGGGCCGATCGCGATCTTCGTGCCGGGGTAGAGCTCGAGGATCGCCGCGGCCAGCACGTGGGCGGTGTCGTGGCGGATCAGCTCGAGGGCCTCGTCGGAGCGGTCCGTGACGATGCCGATGCGCGCGCCGTCGGGCAGCGGGCGGTCGAGGTCGCGCTCCTCGCCGTCGACGACGACCGCCAGCGCGGCGCGCGCCAGTCCGGGACCGATCGCCAGCGCGGCGTCCGTGCCCGTCGCCCCGTCGGGAAGCTCGAGGACCTTGCCGTCGGGAAGCGTCGCCTGCATGCGTCCAAGGTTACGGGGCCCGGCGGCGCGGGGCGGCCGGAGCCGCTTCGTATGCTCGGGCCATGGACCGCACCCTGCTCCGCGCCGAGTTCCCCGTCCTGACGGACGTGGCGTACCTGAACGCCGGCACGTGCGGGCCGCTGCCGCGCGCGGCCGGCGCCGCGGCCGTCGGCCTGCTGCACCAGGCGGAGCAGCACGGGCGGTCGGCGGACCACTTCGGGGTGCTGATCGCGGCGCAGGACGGCCGGCGGCGTCGGCTGGCCGACCTCGTCGGCGCCGCGCGGCCCGAGGACGTGGCGCTGACGACCGCCACGACCGACGGCATCGTCCACGTCCTGCAGGGGCTCGAGTGGGCGCGCGGCGACGAGATCGTCGTCGCCGAGCACGAGCACCCGGGCCTGCTCGGCCCGCTGGCGGCGCTGATCCGCCAGCACGGCGTGCACGTGCGAACGGCGCCGCTCGAGCGGATCGTCGAGGCCGTCGGCCCGGAGACGAAGCTCGTCGCGTGCTCGCACGTGCGCTGGACCGACGGCCAGGTCGCCCCGGCGGCCCTCGCGGAGCTGCGTGGCCGCGTCCCGGTGCTGCTCGACGGCGCGCAGGGCCTCGGCGCCGTGCCGGTCGACGTGCAGGCGCTCGGCTGCGCCTTCTACGCCGGCCCCGGGCAGAAGTGGCTGTGCGGGCCGATCGGCACGGGGATGCTGTGGATCGACCCCGCGTGGCAGGACCGGGTCGCGGCGCGCGGCCCCGCGTACCTGAACCTGGAGGCGCCGGCCGAGGGGCTCGACGCCCGTCCGTGGCCGGACGCGCGCGCCCACGACGCGATCGCGACGTCGGCCGAGATCACGACGTCGGCGAACGCCGCCTTCGACGTGCTCGCCGAGGAGGGCTGGGACAGCCTGATGGCCGGCGCCGCCGACCTGGCCGAGGCGCTCGTCCGCCGGCTGGAGGCCGCGGGCCGGACGGTGGCCCCGCGCGGCCGCACGACGCTCGTCGCGTGGAGCGACCCCGAGCCGGCGGCCACGCGCGACCGGCTCGCGGCCGCCGGCGTCGTCGTCCGCGACCTGCCGGGCACCGACCTGCTGCGCGCGTCCGTCGGGGCGTGGAACGACGAGGGCGACCTGGAGCGGCTCGTGGCCGCCCTCGCGTAGGCGCGCGGGACTCAGCGCCGACGGTCGCGCCGGCGGGCGACCAGGCCGCCCAGGTCGCTCGAGAAGGCCGCCGCGAGCACGCACAGGATGGCGCCGGCCGCGAAGACGACGCCGATGCTCGCGTGGTTCTCGACCGCGCCGAGGAACGCGAAGACGGCGGCGAACGCGGCCAGGAAGAACGGGCGCGTCGTCTGGATGATGTCGGTCGTCGAGTGGGCGATCTCACGGACGTCGGTCTCGCGCAGCGCGCGGGCGGTGGCGCTCGCGGCCTGCGACACGCGGTCGGCGGCGATCTTCGCGCCCTCGGCGGTGCGCTCCTTCGCGCGCGTCCCGCGCCCCGGGCCCGCGGCCTCGGTGCCGCCGCCCACGCCGGCCGCTCCCGGGTTCGTCGGGCCCGGGTCCGCGGCGACGGGCCCCGTCGCGCGCGGGGCGCCGCCGGTGACCGCGGCGGCGTCGGGCCCGCCGCCGGGCGCCGCCGTCGTGTCCTCGGTCACCCGCCCGCCCGCGGGCACGTCGATGTCCTCGATGCCGGCCGCGTCGTCGTCGGCGGGGCCCGGCGCGGGCGGCGTGCCGGCCGCCGAGCCGCCGGCCGGCGGCGCCGCGGGCACCACGCGGGTGGGCTCCTCGTCCGGGGTCCCGGGCGCGTCGTCGGGGGTGGTCGGACGCTCGTCGGCCATGGCCGCAACGCTACCGGCGGACGCGGCGGGGGCCGCCGCCACCCGGCTCCCGCCGACCGCCGTTCCGCGTATCGTGCCCGCGGAATGCCGCGGCTGCGCACCATCCCCCGCTCGGCCTGGCTGGCGCTGCTGCTCGTCCTGCTCGTGGGCGGCGGCATCCGCGCGCACCAGGCCACGCACCCGCAGGAGGAGCTGTCGCAGGACGCGCGCTCCTACACCGCGATCGCGCAGAACCTGGCGAAGCACCACCTGTACAGCGGCCGCACCGACGGCGGGCCCGAGACGCGGAAGGCGCGGCAGCGGGCGCTCGAGAAGGCGCTCCACTGGCCGCCGTTCACGCCGAAGGTCTTCGCGCTCGCGTACGAGGTCTCCCCCGGGCAGCACCCGTGGGGCCGCGACGACCTGGACACGCTGCACTGGGCGCAGTTCGCGATCTCGACCGCGACGATCCTCGCGGCCTTCGCGCTCGGCTGGATCCTCACGGGCGCGTGGACGGGGGTCGCCGCAGCGGCCGTCGTAGCCCTCTACCCCCCGCTCGCGTGGGGCCCGAGCACGCTGCTCTCCGAGCCGCTGGGCGCGTTCTTCGTCGTCTCGGCGTTCACCGCGCTGGCGCTCGCGTGGCGCACCCGGGTGCTCGCGTGGTGGTGGTGCGCCGGGGCGCTCTTCGGGGCGGTCCTCCTCACCCGCACCGACCTGATGTTCGTGCCGGTCTTCTGCGCCCTCCTGGCGCTGGCGGTGATCGGCGCGACCGCCGGCTGGCGGCGCGGGGCGACCAGCGCGGCGCTGCTGCTCGCGGGGCTCGCGGTCGTCGTGCTGCCCTGGACGGCCTACGCCTCGCGGACCGCCGACGCGCTCGTGCCCGTCACGAACGGGGGCGGCTCGGCGCTGTTCGTCGGCACGTACCTGCCGGGCAACGGCTCGACGTTCGACATGAAGTTCGCGATGCGCGACGAGATCGTGCGCCGGCACCCGAAGTTCGCGGACCGCCCGTACACGAAGATCCCGGCCACGGTCGTGCTCGACGACGTCGCGGCCCGGCGGCCCGACCTGCCGCGCGACGAGGCGCTGTCGGCCGCGGCGAAGGAGAACCTGCGCCGGTACGCCCTCGGCCAGCCCGTCGCGTTCGCCGAGATGATGCTGTTCAAGGCCGGGAAGATGTGGTCGCGCTACGCCCGCGGCGGCCAGGACAAGACCCAGGCGCAGTGGGTGGCGGTCCACCTGGCGATCGTGCTGCTCGCCGGCTTCGGGCTGCTCTGGGGCACCGTCCGCCGCCGCGACCCCGTCCTGGCCAGCATCCTCCTCGCGCTCGCGATCGCGACGGGCGTCCACACGCTGGCGGTCGCGCACGGCCGCTACAACCTGCCGCTCATGCCGATCCTGATCGCGGGCGGCGCGGCCGGCTGGACGATGCTGCTGCGCGAGTGGCGGGCAGCGCGGGAGGCGCGGCGGGCCGTCCCGGCCGGCGCGTCGGCGCCGCCGCAGCGCACGGCCGCCTGAGCGGGGTTCGCGTCCGCCGGACGCGGCGGCGTCGAGCCGAGCCGATCGCGGCCCCCGGAACGCGACGCGCCCGCCGGAGACGACGGGCGCGGAAGAGGCACCGACCGGAATCGAACCGGTGTACACGGCTTTGCAGGCCGCTGCGTAGCCACTCCGCCACGGTGCCGGGGGCTCCGGCACTGTAGCGATTCCCGCCCCTCCCGCGCCGTCCCGGCGGCCGCCGAGCGGCGCCGCGCACCCGGGACGCGCCTCCGGAAAGCCGCTGCTATTCTCCTCAACCGCAGCGCGCGATTAGCTCAGTTGGTTAGAGCGCACGCTTGACATGCGTGAGGTCACAAGTTCGAGTCTTGTATCGCGCACCTCGCAGGAAAGGCCCGCACACGCGGGCCTTTCTCGTTCCCGGGGTTCGGGCGGTCGCCCGGGCCGCGGACGGGGCGGGCGAACGGCCCGCGCCCGGCGCCCCGCGCCCGTAGGCTGCGCGGCATGGTCCTGCCGCCCGTCCGCCCGCTGCGCCGGTCCGACCGCGAGGCGTGGCTCGCCCTGTACCGCGGCTACGCCGCCTTCTACGGCCGCGACGACGTCGCCGGGCGGCTCGACGCCACGTGGGAGCGCGTCGCGGACGGCCGGGACGGCATCGAGGCGCTCGTGGCCGTCGACGCGGACGACCGGCCCGTCGGTCTCGCGCACGTCCGCGAGTTCGCCCGTCCGCTCGACGGCACGACGGGGCTGTACCTGGACGACCTGTTCGTCGCCGAGGCCGCCCGCGGCGCCGGCGCCGGGCGCGCGCTGCTCGAGCACCTGCGGGCCGCGGCGGCACGACGGGGGCTGTCCGTGGTCCGCTGGATCACCGCGGAGGACAACGCCGCCGCCCGGCGCACCTACGACCGCGTCGCCGCCGCGACGTCGTGGGTGACGTACGACCTGGCGCCGGATCCGCGTCCGGACGACGACGCCTCCGCCCGATGAGCGGCCTGGCGGCGGAGGCCACGCGGCGGACGCGCACCGTCGCGATCGTCGCGGCGTCCGCCGCCGTGCTGCTGCTGGCCGTCGCCGCGGTCTGCCTGCTCGGGCTGCACGCCGCCTGCACCACCGCGGTGCCGCCGCCGCTCGACGGCGCCCCGGCCCCGGGCACGCCCCGCGCCGCGTACTGCGCCGCCGCGGACACGCCGGGGACCCGCGGCGCCGTCGGCGTCCTCTGCCTCCTCGCGGCCGCGGCGACCGGGCTCGCGTGGCCGCGGCGCCGCGGCCTGGCGCTCCTGGGCCCGGCGGTGACCGCCGCGGTCCTGCTCGCGGGGCTGCTCGTCGCCGGCGAGCTCGAGGCCGGCGTGACGGTGTGAGCGCCGGTCCCCCAGTCGGTCGACGCATGCGGGGACCCCGCGGCTCTGCGACGGTGCCTGCGTTCACCGACGGCGCCCGGCCCCGGGCCGCCGCGCCGTCCGCCACCGGAGGTTCCCTCGTGCCCCTGTCCCCCACCGTCCGCACCGGCCTGACCGCGCTCGCCCTCGCCGGCGCGGGCCTCGTCGCCGCCGGACCCGCGTCCGCCGCGCCGACGCCGCGCGCCACGCTCTCCGTCGTCACGTGCGACCCGGACGTCTTCAGCGTCCAGTCGCCGAACGCCCTCTCGGCCATGACGTCCGTCACGAGCGTGCGCGGGCTGAGCTGCAAGGGCGCGCTGGGCGTCGTGCGCCGGAACGCCGCGAAGGCCGGCAAGACCCCCTACGCGCGCGGCGGCGCCTTCCGCCTGGGCGCGTACCGCTGCGTCAACCTGCTGCACGAGGGCGAGCTGTACCGGGCCCGCTGCACGCGCGGCACGCACGCCTTCCGCATCGAGTACGGCTCCTAGCCGTCGCGCCGCCGCCCGAGCGGGTAGAACGCGGAGCATGGCCACCGCCGATCTGACCGTCCTCGGGCTCGGCCGCGCCGAAGCGAGCGCGAGCGCGTACGTCGCCGAGATCCAGCGCCGGCTCGCCGCGCAGGACCGGGTGCGCTACCGGATGCACGCGATGGGCACGTCGCTCGAGGGCGCGACGGCGGACATCCTCGCCGTCGTCGCCGAGCTGCACCGCGTCCCGCTCGACCTCGGCCTGCCGCGCGCCTACTCCGTGCTGAAGCTCGACGAGCGCACGGACAAGCCGGGGCAGACGCTCGACGACAAGGTCGCGAGCGTCCGCGCGCTCCTCGAGTCCGAGGACGGGTACGGGGCGGAGGTGCCCTCCCCCGCCCGTCCCGACCATCCCGACGCCGACGACGGCGGGGCCGGCCACGCCGACGGCGCGTTCGGGGGCCACGACCACCCCGCGCCCGCCGAGCCGCCGACGGTGGCCGAGGCGCAGGCCCTCGACGCCCCGGCCGGCGACCTGCGGGCCGGGGACGAGTACGTCGGCGGGGTGGTTCGCGCCACCCGGCTCGGCGTCGTCGTCGCCCGGGACGCCGGCGCGTCGGCCTTCGTGCCCGTCGACGACCTGCACGGCGAGCCGCCGTCCGTCGGCGCGACGCTGGCCGTCCGCGTCGTCGGCGTCGACGCGCGCGGGCACGCCCGCGCGGCGCCCACCGGGTAGCGCCGGCGTCCCGGTCGGCGGACGGCGCCGCGGCCCGACCGGCGAGGCGCGCGCCGCGCGGCGGACGGCCGCCCCAGTTCGGGCGTCGTCGGCCTCAGACCGCGCTGGGCGCGGTGCGCACGTCCAGCTCGCTCGCGGACGGGATGCCGTGCAGCCCCGTCGCGGCACGCACGGCGTTGCGGATCGCCTCGCTCGTCACGACCGCAGCGGCCGCCTCGAGCGCGAGGGCCGAGCGCACCTCGACCTTCCCCGTCGCGACCGCGAAGGCGGTGTCGCCGTCCAGGCCCGTCGCGCAGGGCGAGATCGCGTGGGCGATGCCGTTGTGGCCCGCCTGCGCCAGGCGCCAGGTCTCGCGCTTGGGCAGCTTCGCGTCCGTCGCGACGACGACGAGCGTCGTGGCGCGGCCCCAGTCCAGCTCGGGCTCCGGATCGTTCATCAGCGTGTCGGCGACGCCGACGAACTCCCCGCCGCGGCGCAGGCCGGCGAGCACCCGCCCGTCCTCCCCCATGACGTCGCCGACCGGGTTCACCGCGGCCCACACCGCGATCGTCGGGCCCTGCGCCGTCTTGCGCCAGGCGCGGCCGAACCCGCCCTTCGTCGCCGAGCGCGAGTCGATCGCCGAGCCCGCCAGCACGCCGGTGCCGACGCCGACGGTGCCGACCTCCTCCTGCCCGGCCGGCACGGCGTTCGCGATGGCGTGCTCGGCGGACGCCGCGGTCGGCCAGGCGTACGACCCCATGTGGATGTCGTAGACGACGGCGGCGGGGACCATCGGCACGGGACCGTCCGGCGTGGGGACGCCGAGCCCCTCGCGCGCCAGGGCGACGGGCACGTGCGCCGCGGCCTCCAGGCCGAAGATCGTCCCGCCGGTCAGGACGATCGCGTCGGCGTGGTCCGCGACCCCCTGCGGCTCGTAGACCGGGATGTTGAGCGTGCCGGTGGACTGGCCGCGGGCCTCGGCGGCCGTCATGTTGCCGTCGGGCAGCAGGAAGACCGTCATGCCGGTGGCGGCCTCCGTGTCGGTCCAGTGGCCGATGCGGATGCCGTCGATGAGGGAGGTCATGTGCTGGTGGGTCCTTTTCAGATCTCGCTCGCGCGCTGCAGCGCGCGGGTGTACTCGTGGTCCGACGGCGCGTAGAACGCGTCGGCGCTGCCCTCGTCGACGATCCGCCCGTGCCGCATCACGACGATGCGGTCGGCGGCGTAGCGGGTGGCGGCCAGGTCGTGGGAGATGAAGAGCGCGGCGAACCCGTGCTCCTCTTGCAGGCGGCGCAGCAGGTTGAGGATCTGCGCCTGGACGGAGACGTCGAGCGCGCTCACGGCCTCGTCGAGCAGGACGAAGCGCGGCTCGGTGATGAGCGCGCGGGCGATGCTGGCCCGCTGCCGCTGGCCGCCCGACAGCTCGGACGGCAGCCGGTCCGCGAACGCGGGGTCCAGGCCGACGTCGTCCAGCAGCGCCTCGACGCGCGCCCGGCGCTCGGCCCGCGTGCCGCGGCCGGCGACGGCGAGCGGCTCGGCGACCGACGTGCCGACGGTGAGGCGCGGGTTGAGCGACCACTGCGGGTGCTGCAGGACGACGGAGAACGCGCCGCGCTGCGCCCGGCGGTCGAGCGGACGGCCGTCGAAGCGCACCACGCCGCCCTGCGGGCGCAGCAGGCCCAGGCAGAGCTTGCCGATGGTCGACTTGCCCGAGCCGGACTCGCCGACCAGGCCGACGGTCTCGCCCCGGCCGGCCGCGAGCGACACGCCGTGCAGGGCGGGGACGCGCCGGCGCGCCCACGCGGGGCCGGAGACGTAGCCGAACTCGACCTCGTCGAGCTCGAGGACGGGCGGGGCGCTCATGCGGGCTCTCCGGCGGCGACGGGGATCGGGGCGTCGGCGGCGACGTGGCAGAGGACCTCGTGGCCCGCCTCGGCCCCGCGGGCGCGGGCCGGCTGCGGCCGCTCGGCCGTGCAGGCCGCGACCTGGACGGGGCACCGCGGCGCGAACGCGCAGCCCGGGTACGGCCCGCGCAGGACGGGCGGCCGGCCCGGGATGGGGCGCAGCGTCTCGCCCGGCCGCTCGGCGCCGGGGGCGGCGTCGAGCAGCGCCCGGGTGTACGGGTGCGCGGGCGCGACGAACAGCTCGTCCGCCGGGGCGGTCTCGACGACGCGACCGCCGTAGACGACGGCCACCCGGGTGCAGAACCGCCGCACGGCCCGCAGGTCGTGGCTCATCAGCACGAGCGCGGCGCCCGTCTCGCGGACGACGCCCACGAGCAGCTCGAGGATCTCGGTCCGCACGGACGCGTCGAGCGACGCGGTGGGCTCGTCGGCGATCACGGCCCGCGGGGCGTTCGCCAGCGCCAGGGCGATCGACACGCGCTGCGCCATGCCGCCCGAGAGCTGGTGCGGGTAGGCGCGCATGACGCGCGCGGGATCCGGCAGGCGGACGTGCGCCAGCCGCTCGGCGATCTCGTCGTGCGCGGCGTCGCGGCCGAGCGCCCAGCGCATCTGGCGGCCGATCCGCGCGGTCGGGTCGAGGGTGCCGATCGGGTCCTGGAAGACGAAGCCGAGCTGCTCGCGCCGCAGCGCGCGCAGCCCCGCGTCGTCCAGGCCGGACAGCGGCACGTCGCCGACGCGGACCTCGCCCGCGACGACCCCGGCGTTGCGGGGCAGCAGCCGCCCCATCGCCGCGCCGACGGTGCTCTTGCCCGATCCGGACTCCCCCACCACGCCGACGATCTCGCCCGGCGCCACGTCGAGGCTGGCGCCGTCGAGCGCGCGGACCGGGCCGCGGCGGGTGCGGTACTCCACGACGAGGTCGCGGGCCTGCAGGAACGCCATCAGGACTCCCCCTGGTCGAGCGGGTCGGCCTGGCGCCGCAGCGCGTCGCCGACGAGGTTGAACGCCAGCACCGCGAGCCCGAGCACGAAGCCGGGGACGAGGGCGTAGGCGGGATCCACGGTCAGGTACAGGCGGCCCGAGCCGACGAGCGAGCCGAGCGACGCCGCCGGCGCCTGGACGCCGAGGCCGAGGAAGCTCATGCCGCCCTCGACGAGCATGCCGAGCGACATCGCGTAGGCCACCTGCCCGATGACGACGTCGCGCACGTTCGGCAGCAGGTGGACGACGAGGATGCGGGCCCGGGACGCGCCGGCCACCTCGGCGGCCACGACGAAGTCGCGCTCGACGAGCGGCAGCGCCGCGGAGCGCACCACGCGCACCATCGTCGGCAGCGTCACCGCGAGGACCGCGGCCATCGCGGCGGGTCGGCCGGGGCCGGCCGCGACGCTGACGAGGATGGAGACGAGGAAGACCGGGAAGGCGAAGACGACGTCGGTCAGGCGGACGATGAGCTCGTCCGTCCGCCGGCCGGCGAGCGCGGCGAAGCACCCCAGCAGCACCCCGACGACGGCCGCGACCGCCACGACGACGCTCGAGATCAGGATCGTCTCGCGGATGCCCTCCGTGACGCGGGGCAGCAGCGAGCGGCCGAGCTCGTCGGTGCCCAGCAGGTACTCGCCGCCGGGCGGCAGCAGGCGCGGGCCGACGGACTCCGTGGCGGAGCCGATCGGCAGCAGCGGCCCGAGCAGGCCGGCGGTCAGCAGCAGGACGAGGAGCGCCAGGCCGAAGCGGCCGAGCGGGTCGCCGCGGAAGGGCAGGCGGACGCGGCGGCGCGCGGGCGCGGTCGGGGCGGGGACGGCGGCGGGGACGCTCATGCGCCGGCCCTCGCGCCGATGCGCGGATCGATGACGCCGTAGAGCAGGTCGACGAGCATGTTGATCAGGACGAACGCGAGCGCAGAGGCGAGCACCGCGCCCTGGACGACGGGGTAGTCGCGGTGCCCGGCGGCCTCGACGACGTAGCGGCCGATGCCGTCGAGCGAGAAGAGCACCTCGGCGATCACCGCCCCGCCGAGCAGGTAGCCCAGGTAGACCGCGAAGACGGTCAGGACGGGGACGGAGGCGTTGCGGAGCACGTGCCGGCGGACGATCTGGCCGCGGGTGGCGCCGCGGGCGGTGGCCGCGTGGACGTACGGCTGCTCCAGCGCCTCGGCGACGGCCCCGCGGGTGGTCGTCATGACGAAGCCCATGCCGAGGATCGCCACGGTCAGCGCCGCGGGCAGCGCGCCCTGCAGGTTGGCCAGGGGATCGGCGGTCAGCGGCGTCCAGGTGCCGACGGTGAACGGCACCTCGTACGTCGAGATGAGCCAGACGAGGACGGCGCCGACGAGGATGTCCGGGGCGCTCAGCAGCACGGAGTTGCCGACGCGGACCAGGCCGAGCCGGCGCCGCGAGCGGGCCATCCCGCCGAGCAGCCCGAGCGGGACGCCGACGAGCAGCGCGAGCGCCCCGCCGAGGACGGCCAGCTCGGCCGTCACCGCCGCGCGGGACCCGAGCTCGGAGAGCACGGGGTCGCCGCTCGTCAGCGACGTGCCGAGGTCGCCGGTGGCCGCGGACCCGATCCAGCGGCCGAACTGCACGATCGCCGGATCCTCCAGGCCGTACTTCGCGGTCATGGCGGCGCGCGCCTCGGGGCTGGCCTGAGGCCCGAGCAGCGTGTCGGCGTACGAGCCGGGGATCGCCCGCATCGCCGCGAAGACGACGACGGCGATGATCACGAGCGTCAGGAGCGCGACGGCCAGGCGGCCCGCCGCGAAGCGCGCGAAGCCCATGGCTCAGGCCTGCGCCAGCGCGTACTCGTTCACGTGGCGGAGGGGGTCGATGTTGCCGTCGCGGCCGTCGACCTCGACCGCGACCTTGTCCTCGCGCCAGGCGATCGTCGCCGGCTTCGTGGTGAGCGTGATCGTGTTCGCCTGCTCGTCGATCGCGGCGGACGCCTTGCGCAGCGCGTCCCGCTCCTGCGCCTCGTCCTCGGCGCTCTGGGCGGCGACGATGAGCTTCGTCAGCTCGGGGTCGTCGAGCTGGAAGCCGAAGGGGCTGACCTTCGTGTTCCACAGGTTGAGCGCCTGCCCGGGGCCGACGTAGGCGGCGTACCACGAGACGGTCGCGTCGAACTTCGGCGGGTCCTGGGTGTAGACGCGGTCCAGCCAGACGCCCTCCTCCAGGTCGCCGAGCTTCACGCGCACCCCGACGTCCTGCAGGTTCTGCTGGAGCACCTGGGCGATCCGGCCGAACGCCTCGCCGGGGTAGACGATCTCGAACGAGAGGTCGGTGACCCCGGCCTCGGCGAGCAGCGCCTTCGCGCGGGCGACGTCGTGGCCGAGGGTCGGCGCCGGCGCGTCGCCGAACGTCGCCGAGACCGCGCCCGTCGGCTTGCCGGTGCCGGCGAGCGCGATCTCGCGGATGCGGTCCCGGTCGATCGCGTGGGCGACGGCCCGCCGCACCCGCTCGTCGGCGAACGGCGACCGGGGGTCGGTCGCGTTGAGGATCAGGACGTAGAAGTCGGTCCGCTCCTGGACCTTGACCGCGGTGTTCGGCACGCCCGCGAGCAGCTTCTGCGCGTCAGGCACGTCGAACGTCGTCACGTCGATCGACCCGTCCCGCAGCGCCGCGATGCGGGCGTTGTCGTCGGGCATGATCCGGATGTCGAGCCGGTCGGCGACGGGCGGCTGCCAGGCGTGCGGGTTGCGCACCATCGTCCACGCGCTGCCCGCCTTGTGCCGCTGCACCATGAAGGGGCCGGTGCCGAGCATCTTCTTCGTCAGGTCGAGGCGGCCGGCCGCGACCTCCTTCATCGGCAGGATCACCGCGTAGGCCGACGCGATCGCCGACAGGAACGTCGAGCTGGGCGCGGGCAGCACGAACCGCACCGTGCGGGCGTCGACCTTCGTCACCTTCGCGTCCGTGCTGACGAAGGACGCGAGCGACGAGCCGGCCTTCGGGTCCAGGTAGTGCGCGAACGTCGCGACGACGTCGTCGGCGGTCAGCGCGCGGCCGTTGGAGAACTTCACGCCCTGACGCAGCGTGAACTCGTACGTCGTCGGGCTCTTCTCCTCCCACCGCTCGGCCAGGCTCGGCACGAGCTGCAGGTCGCCGTCGGTGCCCAGGAGCGAGTCGTAGACGATCTGGAAGAGCTCCATCGAGCTGCCGACCGCGCCGGCGGTCGGGTCGAGCAGCGTCGCCTCGGCCGCCTTGCCCCACGTGATCGTGCCGCCACGGGCGGTGGTGATCTTCGTGCCGGCGGTGGCGGCGGCGTTCTCGCGCTGGCCGCACGCGGTCAGCACGCCGGGGACGGCGAGGGCCGCGCCGCCGACGAGGAAGCGGCGGAGCACCGTGCGGCGCGAGATCCCGGAGGGTGTGTCGGTGTGGTCGTGCATGGTCTGCGTCCTTGGGCGGGCAGGGGTGGTCGGCCGCGCCGGGCGGCGCGGATGGGCGCGGCGGACCGCGCGGGCGGGGCGGGGCCGCACCGCGGGCGGTGCGGGCCGAGGACGGTCGCGCGGCGGGGCCGCGGGGCCGAGAGGAGGGCGGGGCGCGCGGCGGCGGCCGGCGCGGGGCGGTCAGAGCTCCTTGACGTACGCCTCCTCGATCCACGCGTCGATGTCGGCGGAGGTGCCGTAGGGGGCACCCTTCTCGATCTCCTGCATCGAGAAGATGCCCAGGCCGCGGGTGGTGTGGTCGGCGAGCGCCTGCCACTGCGGATCCCACAGGCCGGAGCGGATGAGGGCCTTCCCGCAGTGCAGGTAGACCTCGGTCACGTCCACGACGAGCGCGAGCTTCGGCCGGCGTCCGCCGACGGTGAAGCGGTCCCGCAGGCCGGGGTCGTCCGTGACGTACCCCGTCCCGTTGATGCGCAGCGTCTCGCGCAGGCCCGGGACGAAGAAGAGGGTGCCGATGCCCGGGTTCTCGAGCAGGTTGCGGAACGACTGCACCAGGTTGTTGCCGGTGCGGTCGGGCATCGCGATCGTGCGCTCGTCGAGGACCTTGACGAAGCCGGGGCCGTCGCCGCGCGGGCTGCAGTCGGCGCGGCCGTGGGCGTCGGCGGTGGCCAGGCAGACGAACGGCGCGTGCGCGACGAAGCGCCGGGCGGTCTCGCCGATCGTCGGCACGACCTTCGCCTCGGTGCTGGGCTCGGGGTGGCCGAGCGCCGCGCGGATGTCGTCCAGGTCCAGCCGGCGGAAGCGGGGCGCGGGCTCAGGCATCGAGCACGATCCTCTCCCCGCGGGCGCGGGAGACGCACGGCATCATCACGGCGTTCGCGTCGCGCTGGGCGGTCGTGAGGATGTCGTCGCGGTGGTCCGGCTCGCCCTCGAGCACGCCCGTCTGACAGGCGCCGCACACGCCGGAGCGGCAGCTCGACGTCATGCGGACGCCGGCGCGCAGCAGGCCGTCGAGCAGGCTCTCGTCCTCGCCGACCAGCACCTCCACGCCGCTGCGGGCGGCGAGGACGGTGACGGGCCGGTCGGGCGCGTGCGCGTGGACCGTCGGGGCGAAGCGCTCGAAGTGGACCGCGTCCTCGGGCCAGCCGTGCTCGGCGGCGGTCGTCCGCACGGCGTTCAGCAGCGCCTCGGGGCCGCAGCAGTGCACGCGGGCGCCGGGCCGGCGGTCGGCGAGCAGCCCGTCGAGGGGCATCCGGCCGCGCTCGTCCTCGGGCCACAGGTGCACGCGCTCCCCGTGCTCGGCGCGCAGCGCGTCGGCGTAGGCCATCGTGCGCCGGCTGCGGCCGCCGTAGTGCAGCGTCCACGCCTCGCCGCGCGCCGTCGCCTCGCGGGCCATCGCCAGGAGCGGCGTGATGCCGATGCCGCCGGCGATCAGCAGGTGCTCGGGCGCCGGCTCGAGCGGGAAGTGGTTGCGCGGCGCGCTCACCGCGATCCGCTGGCCGGGCCGCAGGAACAGGTGCACGTACTCCGAGCCGCCGCGGCTCGTCGGCTGCTGCAGGACGGTCACGGTGTAGGACGTGCGGTCCTCGGGGTCGCCCATGAGCGAGTACTGCCGCGTGATGCCGACGGGCAGGATCACGTCGACGTGCGCGCCGGCGGCCCACGCCGGCAGCGGCGCGCGGTCGGGCCGCTGCAGGCGCACGGCGACGACGCCGTCCGCCTGGAGCGTGAGCTGCGTCGTGACGACGTCGATGGGGCTGTCGGGCTGCGGCTGGTCCATGCGGGGTCCGGTCCACGGGACGGCGTCGTGTGACGGCGCTCCACGTTTTTCGTACGGCGCAGCAAACCAGCGGTCCGACCGTACGTCAAGCCGACTTGCGAAAACCCCTTCAAGTTCGGACATTCGGCGCACTGCGGACACCGTTTGGTCTGAATCTCGTACAGCTCGAGAAAAATTCGGCTCGCGATCGAGGGCGCGCGTCCCTAGGATGCGCAGGACCATGGCCCGTCCGTCCCGCATCCAGACGCAGCGTCGACAGCAGATCGTCGAGGCTGCGCGGCGCTCGATCGTCGAGCACGGCCTGGAGAACGTCGGCGTCCGGGACATCGCGCAGCAGGCCGGCCTCTCCCCCGGCTCGATCACGTACTACTTCCCGGCCCTCGACGACCTGCTCCAGCAGGTGCAGGACGAGGCGACGGCCCGCTTCTCGACCGAGCGCTGGAAGCTCGTCGAGCGGCTCGACGACCCGGCCGAGCGCCTCGTGCGGATCATCGAGTACGGGATCGCCGAGTCCCCCGACGACGAGCTCTACGCGCTGCTCTACGAGTTCACGGGCCTGGCCCGCCGCAACCCGACGTACCGGCGGATGTGGAAGCTGCAGTACGACCGCCACGTCCCCCTGTACGAGTCGGTGCTCGCCACGGGCGCCGGCCTGGGGGTCTTCACCCTCGCGCGGCCGGCGGCCACGATCGCCCACCACCTGGTCGGGCTGGAGGACTCGTTCGCCTTCCACGTCCTGACCGGGGTCAGCTTCGACCGCGAGGAGGCGATCGGGCTGATGCTCGACTACGCGAGCGTCGCGACGGGCTGCGACCTGGCGGCGGTGCGCGCATGAGCATCCCCGTCTTCGCGTCCGCCGAGCACGATCCCCACGCCCGCGGCCGGGCGCTCGGCGCCGCGTTCGCCGGGCCGCTCGCCCGGCAGTGGGCGGGCTACGAGGAGCTGTTCCTCGCGTCCGGCGCCACGCCCGCGACGATCCGCCAGGTCGGCGGCGAGGCGCTGGAGCGCACGCAGGCGTGGGCGCCCGCGCTGGCCGCCGAGATCGGCGGCGTGGCCGACGGCAGCGGCCTGGCGGCGTGGCAGCTGGGCGCGCTGAACGGGCGCACCGAGGTGCTCGCCGCCGTCGGGGCCGCGAGCCGGGCGGAGTGCTCGACGTTCGTCGCGCTCGGCGGGACGGGTACGGCGCCGCGGACGATCCAGACGTGGGACTGGCACGACCACCTGGCGGACGGGCTGCTGGCGGCCCGCATCGAGCCGCGGCCCGGTCACCGGGTGCGCCTCTTCACCGAGCTGGGCATCGTCGGCAAGATCGGCGTCAGCTCGGCCGGGCTGGGCCTGCACTTCAACATCCTGGGCCACGCGGCCGACGGCGGCGAGACGGGGGTGCCGGTGCACGTGGTGGCGCGGCGGATCCTCGACGAGGCCACGACGCTCGACGAGGCCGAGGCGATCGCCCGCTCCGCCGCCGTCTCGGCGTCGACGATCCTGACCGTCGTGACGTTCGACGGCACCCGCGGCGCCGTGCGGGGGCTCGAGCTCTCCCCCGCCGGCCTGGCGGTGCTGGGCCCGGACGACGACGGCGTGCTCGTCCACACCAACCACTTCCTCGACCCCGAGCTGGCGCGCGGCGAGCGGCACGCGCCGACCGATCCCGGCAGCCTCGGGCGCCTGGACGAGCTGCGGCTGCGCGCCGACGCGCTGCGGGCGGCGGACGACCTGACGGCCCGGGCGACGGCGATGCTCGACCACCGCGACGCGAGCCCGCTGTGCTGCCACCCCGATCCCGGGGCGCCGCGCGGCGAACGCTGGCAGACGCTCGTGACCGCGTCGCTGGACCTGGCGGCCGGCGAGCTGGTGCTGCAGGAGGGCGGGCCGTGCGCGGCCGCCGAGCGGTCCGCCGCGCCGATCGCGGTCTGAGCCGGGTCAGTCCAGGTTCAGGCCGTCGAGCCAGCCGCGGCGCTCCTCGCGGAAGCGCTGCGCCCATCGCGGCGTGATCTGCTCGAGCAGCTCGAGCTGCTTGCCGACCCAGGCCACGCGCGGATCGCCGTGCTCGTCGCGGTTGGCGATCTCCCAGTCCGTGGCCATCTGGCGCGTGACGTCCTCGAAGATCCAGTACAGGACCTCCTGCACGTCCGTGGTCTCGCGCCGCTCGAGCTCGACCCCGCGGTCGCGGATCGTCCAGATCCACCGGTCCTCGAAGTGCAGCACGCACGGGTACGCGCCGTTCACGATGTACCCGAACGTCGGCAGCGTCTTCAGCGGCGCGCCGATCATGTTCGCCAGGTCCAGGACGCCGCCGGCGAGCTGCGCGAGGAGCGGGTTGGCTGCCGGAAGGGCCACGGGGGGGACAGTAGCGCCGCTCCCCGCGGAACTTGAGGGGATTCGGCCGATGTTCGGCGGCGGGGGCGCCGGCCGCGCGAGCCGTCGACCGATCGTCGAGGCTCAGCTGTCGGTCATCGTGAACGCCGGATCGCTCAGGGGGTGCGTCGCGCTCTCGAAGAAGAAGAGGTCGACGTCGGGGAGGGCGTTCGCCAGCTCCCGCTGCCGCGCCCGGTTCTGCGCCGGCCCCTTGTCCCGGATCCCGACCGCGATGCAGCGCCCCGCGTGACGGTTGAGGGCCCGCGCCAGGTGCTCGTCCTGCGGGCTGAGGCTGTGGCCGAACACGACGACGGGGCCGGTGTCCCGACGGAGCTCCCGCAGGCAGTGGAGCAGGTAGTCGTTCCCGTGGATGGCTTCGAGCTTGTCGGCCCAGTCGCCCTCGGTCACCAGGAGCGGACGTGCCGTCGGCTCCCCCGCGATCGGTTTGCCGAACTGGTCCAGGATGCTGCGCCGACGGTTGGTCAGCTTGCGCGTCACCCCCGCAGCGTCGACGACCAGGTGCAGGGCGCCGTGGAGGTAGAACGTCTGCGTCGACGAGGTGTCCCCCACCACGTCCGCGTTCCGGGGGTCGAACTCGGCGCGGCCGTTCGACCAGAGCCGGTCCTTGAACCCGTCGAAGGTCGGCCCCTCCTCCGCGGTGCCCGAGGCTGCGGCCCAGTAGATCCCCAGGTCGTAGCTCGTCGTGAACACCCGGCGGTACGACCGGAGCACCTCGCGCAGTCCACGGCGTGCCTCGAGCGGGAACCGGCCGAGCGGCGGATGCACCCCGCGCACGGCCGCCCCGAGGGAGTCCTGCACGCGCCCGTAGAACTCGAGGAGATGCTCGGAGGCGTCCCCGATGGCGTCAGCGACGAGGATCGCCGAGGAGAGCGCGGCGAGGACGAGCTCGAAGTTCTCGGTGTCGATCGCCGCGAAGAGGGCCTGCTCCGTCGGATCGAGCCGCCCGGCCTCGCACGCCTCGTCGAACAGGCTCGTGTAGCCGAAGTCGGCGCACAGGTGCATGCTCAGGCCGTTGCCGACCAGGAGGGTCCTCCACTCGTGCTCGTCCTCGAGCGCCGACCACGTGGCCAACGAGCCGTCCAGTGCGTGCCCCATGCTCGGTCCGATCATAGGTCGCGCCGTCCGTGCCGCTCCGGTGGACGCGCAGGCTCCCGGCGCGCCGCGGACGTGCCACGGGCGCGGGCCGGGGCGCACCCGAGACGACGAAGGCCCCGTCGTTCGACGGGGCCTTCGGTCTCCTAGGAGCGGATGATGGGACTCGAACCCACGACCTTCTGCATGGCAAGCAGACGCTCTAGCCAACTGAGCTACATCCGCGCTGGCCCGGAGGAATATAGCGAAGCGCTCCGGGGCGTGTCGGCTGCCTGCCGGGCGCCGGGCGAGCGCGTAGGCTTGGGGCCGTGATCGCCCTTTCCGCCGCCGTTTCCGCCCGATGAACGACGCGCCGCGCGTCGAGCACGGCGAGGCGATGACGGATCTGTGGGATCTGCCGGATCCCCTGGCGGCGGCGGGATACGACGAGCGGGTCGCGGCGGAGCTGGCGCCGCTGCTGACGGAGGGCCGCTTCCCCGCGCGCGTCGCGCGGATCGAGTACGGCGGGATCCACCTGGTCACCGCGGAGGGCCGCCGGCCCGGCGTCGGGCGGCTGGGCCGCACGGCGGAGCTGCCGGACGACCGTGCGGACACGCCGCTGGCGGTCGGCGACTGGGTGGCCGCGGAGCGCGACAAGAGCCGGGACCGCCTGCTGGCCGTCGCCGTCGCGCCGCGG
Source organism: Patulibacter sp. SYSU D01012 (assembly GCF_017916475.1). Lineage (GTDB taxonomy): Bacteria > Actinomycetota > Thermoleophilia > Solirubrobacterales > Solirubrobacteraceae > Patulibacter. Next base: position 1,948,076 of record NZ_JAFMTB010000001.1, on the reverse strand, counting down.
CGCACGCGGGTCGGGCGCCGCGATCCGTCGCGCGAGCTGCTCGAGCAGGTGCTGGCGTCGAACGTCGCCGCGGTGCTGGCGGTCCACGCGCTCGACCGGCCCCTCAACCCGGGGCGCATCGAGCGCGCGATCGTGCTGGCGCACGAGGGCGGCGTGCAGCCGATCGTGGTGGCGACGAAGGCGGACCTGGACCTGCCCGACGCCGTCCGGGCCATCCGCGACGAGATGCCGCCGGACATCCCGTTCGTGGCGGTCTCCAAGCGGGACGGCCGCGGCTTCGACGATCTCGAGGCGCTCCTCCCCCGCGGCGCCACGACCGCGCTCATCGGGGAGTCCGGCGCCGGCAAGTCGTCGATCGTCAACGTGCTCATCGGACGCGAGGTGCTCGCGACGGGCTCCGTCCGTGCGACGGACGCCAAGGGCCGCCACACGACGACGGCCCGCGAGCTCGTCCCCCTGGGCGGCGGCACGTGCCTGCTGGACACCCCCGGCACCCGTGAGCTGGGCCTGGTCCGCGACACCGGCGGCCTGGACGCGGCGTTCCCGGACGTCGTCGACCTGGCGCACGCGTGCCGCTTCGCCGACTGCCGCCACGACCGCGAGGCCGGCTGCGCCGTGCGCGCGGCGGTCGAGGCCGGCGAGCTGGCCGAGGCGCGGCGTCGGTCGTTCCTGGAGCTGCGTGCCGAGGTCGAGGAGCTCGCGGAGAAGCGCGAGGACCGCGAGCGGCGGATCGGCGAGGGCAAGCGGCCGCGCCGCTAGCGGCTACGCGGCCGGCGCGCCGCTCTGCAGGTACAGGTAGCCGTGCTCGTCGGCGACGGCGTTCGGGTCGACGTCGCCCGGCTGCAGCTCGCCCAGGGCGTTGCCCGTGCCGGTCGCGCGGACGCCGTCCGACTCGCGCTCGAGGTCGACCTCGAAGCGGTACCACGTCAGCTCCCACGCCACGACGATCTGCATCCGCGCGCCCTCGAGCGTGCGGACGGTGACCCACGGCGCGCCGAGCGTCCGCGCGATGCCGGACAGGGTGCGCGGGTGCTCGGAGTGGTTGTACAGGTCGATCGCGCGGGCGGCCATCCGGTCGCCCGAGGTGGCGACCTGCGCGTGGCTGCCGGTCGCCGTCGTCGCGTACGCGGCCAGCGGCGCGGCGGCGGGCTCCTCCTCGAGCGCCAGGCCCTCGATCTCGTCCTCGAGGCGGTGCACGCGCCGGGGCTCGGGCCGCGGGTCGTCCTCGAACTCCGGCCGCGCGGCGGCCGTCTGGCTGCGCCGCTGGGCCGAGCGCTGCGCGGCCGACTGCGGTCCGGGCGCGGGACGGCGACGGCCGCCCGGCTTGCGGCCCTTGCGCAGCCGCGAGAGCAGCGAGCGGCCCGGACGATCGGGCTCGAGTGTCGGGGCGTCGTTCACGCCGACGCGGATCCAGCCGGCGTGCAGGGCCCGCGGGACGCAGAGCTCGCAGACCTCGTGTCGCTGCCCGTCGTGGAGGAAGATCTCCGGCTGCTCACCGCGCAGCAGGTGGCGGTCGCAGATCGCGCAGACCTCGTAGTTCCCGGGCGACGACACCCGTCGAGGCTAGCAGCGGTCAGACGGTGACGCCGTCGTCCGGACCGAGCCGCGAGCGGAGTCGGAGGACCGCCTTCGTGTGCAGCTGCGAGGCCCGCGACTCGGTCACGCCGAGGACCTCGCCGATCTCGCGCAGCGTCAGGTTCTCGTAGTAGTAGAGGGCGATCACGACCTTCTCCCGCTCGGGAAGCCGGTCGATCGCGTCGCCGATCTGGTCGCGCAGCGCCTGCTCGTCGACGAGGGCCGCCGGGTCGGGCGCGCCCTCGTCCTCGATCGTGTCCAGGAGCGACACCTGGTCGCCGCTGGCGTCGCCGACGGACCACAGCTCGTCGAGCGCGTGGATCGTCGACTGCGACACCTGCACGAGCGAGTCCTGGAACTCGCGCACGGAGACGTCGAGCGCGGTGGCCATCTCCTCGTCGGTGGGCGCCCGGTGCAGCTGGTGCTCCAGCCGGGAGTGCGTGCGCTCGATCTCGCGGGCGCGCTGGCGCACGGAGCGCGGCACCCAGTCCTGCGAGCGCAGCTCGTCGATGATCGCGCCGCGGATCCGGGTGACCGCGTAGGTCTCGAAGCGCACCTCGCGCGTGATGTCGTAGCGGTCGACGGCGGTCGTCAGCCCCTCGAGGCCGTACGAGATGAGGTCGCCCTCCTCCACGTGCGGGGGCAGCGACGCCGCCACCCGGCCGGCGACCCACTTGACCAGCGGCGAGTAGATGAGCACCAGCCGCTCGCGGGCGGCGCGGTCGTCGCCCTCGCGCACGCGGCGCCACAGCTCGCGGAGGTCGTGGGGACGGGGCTCGGCCTGCACCAGGGGTCGATCGCGGACAGCGGGGACGGGGGATCGTCGCTGGGCCCGCACCGGCATCCCGGGCTAGGCCCGCGGGTGGCTGCGCCGGTAGGCGGACTTCAGCCGGCTCGACTCTACTCGAGTGTAGACCTGGGTCGTGGACAGCCGGGCGTGGCCGAGCAGCTCCTGGATCGCACGCAGGTCGGCGCCGCCGTCGAGCAGGTGGGTGGCGAACGAGTGCCGCAGCGCGTGCGGGTGCAGGTCGGTCGGCAGGCCCGCCGCACGGACCCACAGGTGCATCCGCCGGCGCACGTCGCTCGTCGACAGCCGGCGGCCGCGGCGCGAGAGCAGCAGCGCGGGCTCGGCCGCCCCGTCCGCGGGGGCGACCGCGAGCGCCGGCCGGCCGCGGGCCAGGTAGCGCCGCACCGCGTCGGCGGCGGGATCGCCCAGCGGCAGCGTGCGGGTGCGCTCGCCCTTGCCCGTCACGCGCAGCTGCGCGCCGTCCAGGTCGACGTCGACGACGTCCAGGCGCACGAGCTCGGCGGCGCGCAGCCCCGATCCGTAGGCGATCTCCAGCATCACGCGGTCGCGCAGCGCCAGGGCGTCGTCGTCGGCGGGGATGCGGTCGAGCAGACGGGCGGCGTCGTCCGGCTTGACGACGCGCGGCAGGTGCTGCGGGCGCCGCGGGCCCGGAGCGAGCTCGGCGGGGTTGCCCTCGGCCAGGCCGGCGCGCTCGAAGGCGCGGAACGCGCCACGCAGCGCGGACAGCGCCCGGGTGACGGTGGACGCCGCGGCGCCGCCCTCCGTCAGCGACTGCGTGTAGCGGCGGACGGTGCGGACGTCGACGGCGGACGGCGCGTCCGTGCCCCGCGCGGCGCACCAGCGCGCGAAGCGCTCCAGGTCGCCGGCGTAGGCGCGACGGGTGCGCTCCGCGGCGCCCCGGCGGACGCCGTCGGTTTCGAGCACCTCGAGCGCGCGGCGCCACGCCTCGGGCAGCGGCCTATCCTCTGGAGTCGTGGGCACGTTCTTCATCGACACGGATTCCGGGCGGGTCGCGACGCGGCGGCAGCTCATGACCGCCGGCCTCGCCGACGCCGTCGACGACCCGGCGCGCCCGTGGCTGCAGATCCGCGCGAACGTCGACGCCTCGACGCTCTGGTACGCGGTGCTGCGGCGCCGGGAGCGCGGGATCTGGCTCGGCACGATGGCCTTTCGGCACGGCGACCACCACTCCTCCCTGCTCGAGCGGGGCTGGGAGGAGGTCCCGGTCGACGAGATCGCGGCGTTCGGCCCGGAGTCGCCGGACGGCCAGGGCGAGAGCATCCGCGACATCGACGACGCGATCCGCGCGCTGGCGGCCCAGGAGGGCGGCCACGACGACACGGTGCGCGCCCTGGGGGGCGACGTGGACCGCCGGCCCGACGGCGTCCGCTAGACGGGCCCGGACGGTCCGCACGCCGGATCGCCGGCGCGCCGGTCCGCCCGCGCCCGGGTGGGGCCGCCCGCCGGTCGGTCCGGCTCCGACCCGCGCGGGCGCTCGGGCCGCGGCGGCGCTCAGAGGATCCAGATCGGCGTGCCGACCGGCACGCGCGGGAACAGGTCGATCACGTCCGGCACGTGCATCCGCAGACAGCCGTGCGAGGCGTTCGTGCCGATCGACGCGTCGTCGCTCGTGCCGTGGATGCCGACGCCGTCGTAGATGCCCATCCACCGCGCCTTGATCGGGTTCTGCGGATCGCCCGCGGGGATGACCTTGCCGGCCAGGTCGCCGGCCCACTCGGACTGGGGGACGTGCCAGGCGGGGTTGGCGTCCTTGTTGGCGATCGTGTACTGGCCGGCCGGCGTGTCGTGGCCGGCCTTGCCGACGGAGATGCCGTAGGTCTTCGCGACCTTCAGGTTCTTGTAGAGCGTCAGCTTGAACGTCGAGCGGTTGGCCACGAGCACCGTCGAGTACTGCTTGCGGACGTCGGCCGTCGTCGTCTTCGGCTGCTCCTTGTCCACGACCGCCCGGATGCGGTGCGGGGCCGACGGCACGCGCAGCGCCTTGCGGATGCGGGCGGCGACGCGCTTGCGGTCCAGCTCGACGCCGGTGCGCCCCTCGTGGACCTCCAGCGTGCCGGAGTCGAACGTGACGGAGGCCTCGCGCGGCGCGCGCTTGACGTCGCGCTCCATCCGGTCCAGCAGCTTGGAGACGGCGGCCGTGGAGTACGAGCTGGACGGCTCGTACTCGCGCGAGATCTTCTTCCCGGCGACGCGGCGGTAGACGCGCTCGAACGCGTTGCCCTCGGTCGCCAGGCGGCTCGCCTGCGCGACCGCGTCGTCCACGTCGACCCGGACCTTCGCGTCCGCGGACGTCAGGGTCCACGCCCGGGCGCCGTAGCGGACGCGGACGGGCTGGCCGCGCTCCTCGAGGAGCGTGCGCGTGGCCTTCTGCCGGGCCGCCTCGACGGTCAGCCCGCCGACGTCGACGCCGCCGATGTGGACGCCGGCGGGGATCTTCTTCGGCGTCGAGGCGTCGGCGACGAGCACGCCCCCGCACGCGACGAGGAGGACGGCCAGGACGGTGGCGAGGACGAGGAGGGGACGTTGACGCATGGGAGACCGCGCGGATGATAACGGTGGTCGGCTGGGGCGTGCCGGGCCCGCAAGCCCCGTCCCGTCCGCGGTCGTACGCCGTCAGCCGCGCCGGAGCAGTCCGTCGATCGCCGCCAGCACCCGCGGGCGCCCCGGACCGGCGGCCTCGTGCGCCCGCAGCGCGGTGAGCGCGGCCGGCTCGAGCGAGGGCAGCAGGGGCAGCAGCGCGTCCTCGGGGAGGGCGCCGACGTCGGGCTCGGCGGGCGTCACCGCCGGGGCGGGCGCGGCGCGCGCGGCGGGGCTGGAGCGCAGGAACGCCTCGACCTCGGCGACGTACGGCTCGCCCGTCCCCAGGCCGCCGGCCGCCGTCGCGGAGCCGAGGCGGCGGCGGTCCCGGCGCGCCGTCGCCGCCGTGGTCAGCGCCTCGCGCGTCGTCGCGCGGTAGGCGAACCCCGTCGCCTTCAGCCGCCGAGCGTCGACGCCGCGTCCCCGGAGCAGCTGGCCCGCCAGCTCGGGGGCCGCGGGCAGGCCGGCGCGCGCCAGGAGGCCGGCGAGCAGGCCGGCGCCCCACGGCGGCAGCACGGGCGCGTGCGCCCGACCGAGCGCGGCCAGGGCCTCCGAGAGGGCCAGCGTGCCGTCGGCCGCGACGAGGAACGTTCCGTCCAGGCCGCCGCCGGCGACGTGGGCGACGGCACGTGCGGCGTCGTCCTCCCCCACGACCTGCAGCGGCGGATCGAAGCCGAGGATGGTCGGGAGCAGCGGCAGGCGGTCCGCCGCCGCGAGCACGCCGGCGCCCGCCGGCCCGACCGGGTCGGCCAGCCGCAGCAGCGCCAGGCCGACGCCCGGTCGCGCCGCGGCGGCCGTGGCCAGCGCGTCCTCGACCGCGGCGAGCGGCGCCGCGAGCCCCGCGGACCGCGGTGGCGGCACCGGCGTGTCCTCGCGCAGGAACGCCGGCAGGCGGGCGTCCCAGCCGTAGCGGTGCAGCGAGCCGACGGCGACGACCCGGCGGACGGGCGACTCCGGGGCCGCGATCGCGTCGGCGAGCGCCCGCGTGGTGGGCGCGTGGGCGCTCAGGGCCGCGGGGTCGAGCGGCGCGAGCGCCGCGGCGGCCCGCAGGTCCACGACGACGTCGGGCGCGGTGCCGGCGACCACCCGGCCCAGGCCGGCGGCGTCGCGGCCCAGGCGGACGAACTCGGCCCGCGCGAAGGGCACGCCGGGCGGTCGCTCGTCGACCGCGACGACGGTGGCGACGTCGTCCCGTGCCTCGAGCGCGCGGACGACCAGCGCCCCCAGCCGGCCCGCGCCGGCCGTCAGCAGGATCCGGGCGCCGCTCACGTCCACCGCGACCGTCGCTCGCGGGTCATGTCGGCGTGCTCGTGGCGCAGGCGGCGGGCGACGGAGAGCGCGAGCCGCTCGGCGTCGCCGGGGCCGTGGTCGGTGCGCGGGGCGAGGGTCCGCAGGCGCAGCCGGGCCGGCAGGTACGCCAGCAGGGCGAGCGGTCCCAGGTGCGGGAAGGCGAGCGTCACGGGCAGGCGGCGGCCGCCGGGCAACGGAAGGCGGGCGAGCACCGGCTGCGCGTCGTCGGCGCCGACGGCCGCGACGGGGACGACGGGGACGCCCGTGCGGGCCGCGGCGCGCAGCGCGGGGTGAACGCCCAGGTCGGCGGCGGCCGCGTCGTCGTGGAGGCGGTCGGTGCGCACGGCGTGGACGACGAGCGCGCCCTCGTCGCCGAGCAGGCGGGCCAGGTCGTCCTCGTGGGCCCGGACGGCGCCGGCGCGCGCGAGGGCGACGGACAGCCCGGGCTGCGCGAGCAGCGCCGGGTCGACGGCCAGGCGGCTCTCGCGGCGCCGCGGGTGTTCCTCGCGCACCGCCTTCGCGAGCATCGGCGCGACGGGCGACAGCGCGCCGCCGCCGTTGACGACGAGCAGGGCGCCGCCGGTCGCGGGGATGCGCGCGGCGCCCTCCAGCTCGACGCGGAACCACACCTTGTGCGCGGCGTCCCAGACCGTGCGGTCCAGCAGCGCGGCGAGCCGCGCCGAGCGCCCCCAGTCGTCCAGGTCGCGGTCCGGCTCGACGGCCGGCAGCGTGTCGCGGCCCGCGTCCATGTCAGCCGGTGGTGACCGCGCCCTGGCTGGCGGAGCCGACGAGCTTGGCGTACTTGGCCAGGACGCCGGTGGTGTCGGGCGAGACGGGCGGCGCGTACGCCGCGCAGCGGGCGGCGATCTCGTCGTCGCTCAGCGCGACGGACAGCTCGCGGGCGTCGACGTCGATCGTGACGACGTCGCCCTCGTGGATGGCGGCGATCGGCCCGCGGTGGAACGCCTCGGGCGCGACGTGCCCGACGGTGAACCCGCGCGTGGCGCCCGAGAAGCGGCCGTCCGTGATCAGCGCGACCTCGCCCGAGATGCCCATGCCGGAGATGGCGCTCGTGACGGAGAGCATCTCGCGCATGCCGGGACCGCCCTGCGGCCCCTCGTTGCGGATGACGACGACGTCGCCGGGGCGGATCCCGCCGGCCACGACGGTCTTCATCGCCTCCTCCTCGCGCTCGAACACGCGAGCCGGCCCCTGGTGGCGGCGGCGCTCGTGCCCGGAGAGCTTCACGACGCACCCCTCGGGGGCCAGGTTGCCGCGCAGGATGGCCAGGCCACCGGACGTCTTGATCGGGTCGTCGAGGGGCCGGATGACGCGCTGCCCCGGGGTCTCGCCCGCGTCGCTCGCGAGCTCGCCGACCGTCGGGCCGGTGACCGTGGGCAGGTCCTCGTGCAGCGCGCCGAGCGTCTTCAGGCGGTGCATGAAGACGGGCGTGCCGCCGGCGTGCCACATCTCGACGGCGTTGTAGCGCCCGCCGGGCAGCAGGTCGCAGAGCAGCGGCGTGGAGCGGCTGATGCGGTCGAAGTCGTCGATGTCGAAGTCGACGCCGGCCTCCTTCGCGACCGCGAGCAGGTGCAGGACGGCGTTCGTGGAGCCGCCCGAGCCCGCGACGGCCGCGACGGCGTTCTGCAGCGACTCCTTCGTGATGAGGTCGCTCGGGCGCAGGTCGCGGCGCAGGACCTCCATCGCGAGCTCGCCGGCGCGGAAGGCGACCTCGGCCTTGCTCGGCGCCTGGGCGTGGACCA